>CAZAHJ010000046.1:0-15933 GCA_964485115.1 uncultured Flavobacterium sp. | reverse complement strand
TTCGGAAAAACCCATGAAGTAATTACTAGTATTTGTTTGAAAAACAAACATAAAGAAATTATTGATTCGTGTATTACTTTAGTTACTTTTGAACAGCTATCTAACGAAATGATCGACTTTTATGTGCAGCATTATTCCCCTTTAGATAAGGCAGGAGCTTATGGCATTCAGGAGTGGATTGGCCATTTAGGAGTATCTAAAATTGATGGCTCTTACAACAACGTGGTTGGATTGCCTACTCATTTATTATTTCAATTACTAAAAGAAATCGTATGATCCCTTTTTTTGAATTACACCAAAAGCAATTGATTGTTACTGTAATTGTTTTGTTAGTATGGATTGTTTTGAAATTGTTGTTTCAGAAAATCATTGTCAAGTTTGGCAAAATGACGCATGTAGATCAAGCCAGAACCCGATTGGTGGTAAAATACACCAATATGTTATTGGCCAGCATTTCTTTACTTGCAATCTTTTTGATTTGGGGAGTAGATGCCGGCAATATTTTAGCTGTGATTTCGGCAATTTCTGCAGTAATTGGGGTGGCATTTTTTGCCCAATGGTCTATTTTAAGTAACATTACTGCCGGGATCATTTTATTTTTTAATGCTCCATTCCGAATTGGCAATATTATTCGTATACACGATAAAGATTTTCCGATTGAAGCGGAGATTGTAGACATCAAAGGTTTTCACACATTTTTAAAAACCAAAGAGGGAGAGTTAATCTTATTCCCAAACAGTTTGATGTTGCAAAAAGGAGTCAGTTTGGTGGAAAGCAAAGAAGATAAGTTGACAGAATTTATGGATTAATGAAAAAATACAGTCTATTATTATATTTGGTAACAGGCGTTACCTTTTTAAATGCACAAAAGCCAAAACAATTAAGTAGTGTAGAAATTTACCATGAGTTAGAAAAACTCAACGTACTGGCTTCGGTATTGTATGTAGCAGCCCATCCGGACGATGAAAATACGAAGTTGATTTCCTACTTTGCCAATGATATTAAAGCTCGTACCGCATATTTGTCTTTAACCCGAGGAGATGGAGGCCAAAATTTAATTGGTCCTGAATTGCGAGAATTACTTGGGATAATTAGAACCCAAGAGTTAATCAAAGCCAGAGAAGTGGATGGTGGATACCAATTTTTTAGCAGAGCTTATGATTTTGGTTTTTCTAAAATCCCGGAAGAAACTCTACAAATTTGGAACAAGCAAGAAGTGATAGAAGACATGGCTTATGTGATTCGTCAATGGAAACCGGATGTCATAATAAACCGCTTTGACCACAGAAGTCCGGGTACAACTCACGGACATCACACTACCTCTGCCCTATTGATGATGGAATTGTTTGACCAATTAAACAATCCACAGTTTTATCCCGATCAAGTACAAAAATTTGGTACTTGGCAACCGGAAAGGTTGTTTTTTAATACTTCATGGTGGTTTTATGGCAGTAGAGAAAAATTCAACCAAGCAGATAAAAGCAATCTGGTAGCCTTGGAGGTGGGTACATATTTTGAAACATTAGGGACTTCAAACCAAGAAATTGCAGCCCTAAGCAGAAGTCAGCACCAATCTCAAGGTTTTGGAAGTACAGCCAACAGAGGATTAGAAACTGAATATTTAGAAATTTTAAAAGGAAGCAAACCTGCTAATTTTAATCCATTGCAAGGAATAGATACCTCTTGGAATCGTATAAAAAGCGGTGCAGAAATAGGAACTTTGGTTGCCAATGTATTACGAGATTACGATTTTAAACAACCTAGTAAAAGCATAGATGGTCTTTTAGAAATACGAAAAAAGATATTGGCTCTGGAGGCTTCCCATTGGAAAAAAATCAAATTGGAAGAAGTAGAAAAAATAATTGAGCAAGTATTGGGTGTTTATGTAGAAGGGGTTACCTCTGAAGCATTTGCTACCCCTGGTGAAAAAATCAACATTCGATTGGAAGGATTGAATAGAAGTCCGGTTCCGGTAAAAATAAAAAATGTTCGCACAACTTTTTCCAAGCAAGTTATTGCAAATGAGCTTGTTTTAGAAAAAAACCAACCTTGGATAGATGATACCAATGTTTCGATTCCTATCCAAGCAAAATTTACCGTTCCGTATTGGTTAACAGAAAAATCTACCGAAGGAATGTACCAAATTCCAGATGTGAATCTTACCGGATTGCCAAATACCCCTAGAGAATTTCAATTGTTGTACGACCTAGAAATTGGCAACCAATTAATTTCGTACCAAAAGCCAATTGTATATAAATACAACGATCGGGTAAAAGGAGAAGTGTACCAATCATTTGATATTTTACCGATTGCTTCATTGCAATGGGACCAAAAGGTTAGCTTGTTTTTTAACAATAAAACTCAAAACATATCTTTTAGTGTTACAGCAAACCAAGACAATTTAATAGGAACCATTAAAATTAAAGCATCCGAGGGTTGGAAAATTAATCCAACAAGTTTTGAAGTAAGTAACTTGAAAAAAAAACAAACACAAAATTTTAGTGTTCAAGTAACTCCAACCATGCAGGACAATACCTCAGAAATCTATCTATCGATGGAGACTTCTTCCGAAAATGTAGATAAAGAAGTTATCTCGATAACCTATGACCACATTCCACACCAAAAAGTATTGCTACCTACAAAAACAGTTTGGAGCCAACAAAGTATCAAAATTGGTAAAGAGCGAATTGCCTATGTGATGGGAGCAGGTGACGAAGTACCTAACTATTTACAAACTTTAGGGTACGAAGTACAAACATGGAAAGGAAGCGATATAACCGAAGAAAGTTTGTCGAAAATAGATGTGTTAATCACCGGGATTCGTGCTTTTAACACCGACCGAGATTTAGTAAACAAACGAGAACTTTGGCTTCAAGCCATTGCCAATGGCAAAAAAATGATTGTACAATACAACACTTCAGATGTTTTGACCAAAGAGATTGGTCCGTATCCGTTTCAAATTTCAAGAGATAGAGTTACTGAAGAACAAGCCGAGGTAAGTTTCTTACTTCCAAACCATCCTTTAATGCAACAACCAAACAAATTAAGCAATAACGATTTTGAAGGTTGGGTACAAGAATTGGGATTGTATTTTCCGAACAAATGGGATGAAAAATACCAAGCTTTGTTTGCTGCAAACGATTTGAATGAATCCCCCAAAAAAGGAATGTTGCTTACTACTAGTTACGGCAAAGGGACTTTTATTTATACTGGATTAAGTTTTTTCCGTCAATTGCCAGCAGGAGTTCCAGGTGCATATAGACTAATTGCCAATATGATTTCAAGTAAATAAAAGTGTCCGAAAAGCATGGCTCAAAGCCTTTCGGACTTCTTTTTTAATTAATTCTTGGTAAATGTCAATAAATCGATAGAGCCATCTCCACCACTAACGTGACGCAATGAAATGCTAGTACTAGAAACAGATTGAATTCTCCAATCTTCACTTATCTCTTCAAATACACTTGTAGATGCAAAAAAATCTAAATACAACTTAGGAGTAGAATCGTCTACACCTGTTAACCAAGTCCCCGGTACAGTAAAGGTACCGTTACTTGCAGAAACCGTGGCAGAATTGGTAAACGTAAAATTATAACCGTTAAAATTAGAAGTTTTGTTCACACCATTTTCTGAGTAAGAACTCACCCTCCAGGTACCTACAATTACATTGGTTTGCAATTGCGCGGTAAGATCGCTTGGTGAGGAATTATCGTCTTTGCTACAGCCAATAAAAAGAGTAACAAGCAATAAAACCATCCATAAATTCGGATTTTTCAGTGTTTTTTTCATTTTTAGAATTGTTTAATCAATAAACGAAGATAAAAGTTTTTTAGTATTTTTAGTTAATCAATTTGCAAGAATTTTATCAACCCAAAAAATAAAAATGGAGACTTTAATTAATGAATATATTTTGAGATTGGATGCCACAGATCAAGCCATTTGTTTTAAAATAAAAGATATGATTACACTTGAATACGGAATGGAAGAAGCCAAAATTTGGCATGCACATCCGGTTTGGTTTATAAATCAAAATCCTATTGTTGGTTTTAGCAAACAAAACAAAGGTATTCGTTTGATGTTTTGGAGTGGGGCAGATTTTGATGAGCCATTGTTATCCGTAAAAGGAAAAAAATACAAAGATGCATCCATTTTTTACCAACAAGTAAATGAGGTAGCAGAAGAAGACCTCAAACGATGGCTTGAAAAAGGGAAAAATATCCAATGGGATTATAAAAATTTGGTGAAGAGAAAAGGAGAATTATTGAAATTATTTTAAAAATTAGAATAATTTTTTATTAATTTTTTAAAGAAATAAATATTTTTATGAAATGTTTCAAAAAAAAGACTATCTTTACACCTTATTAATACCTATTTATTATGAACGAAGGAATCGTTAAATTTTTCAATGAAGCAAAAGGCTTTGGTTTTATTACACCTAACAATGGTGGACAAGATGTTTTTGTGCATGCTAGTGGCTTAAATGGTCCTATCCGCGAAAACGACAAGGTATCTTTTTCTTTGGAGTACGGACAAAAAGGACCTAGTGCAGTAGATGTAAACGTTATCTAAGATATATTTTACCAATACCAACTAAGCCGGACTTAAATTAGTTCGGCTTTTTTATTGAAAATAAGTAGCCTAATAAATCTTAAAATTATCTTAGGAAAAGTCTCCATTGTTAAAAATTGTTATTTTTGGATATGGAAAACCCGAAAGAACCCAAACTGAATAAGATTTTTGAATGGTTGGTAATTGCCAACATTATTTACATTTTTATTTTTTTAATCCTCATGAATTTATACCAATAAGATGCAATTATTAGATTGGGTTATTTTATTTGTCTCCATAGCCGGAATAGTAGTATACGGAGCCTGGAAAACCAAAGGAAGTAAAAATGTGGAAGACTACATGCTTGGAAACAAGCAATCGAAATGGTGGACCATTGGAATATCAGTTATGGCTACCCAAGCTAGTGCCATTACTTTCTTATCAACTCCCGGTCAGGCTTTTCATGATGGTATGGGATTCGTACAGTTTTACTTCGGGTTACCTATTGCAATGATCATCATCAGTTTGGTGTTTATACCAATTTACCATAACTTAAAAGTATTTACTGCCTACGAATTTTTAGAAAAACGTTTTGACGTAAAAACAAGGTATCTAACCGCTGCTATTTTTTTGATTCAAAGAGGTTTGGCAGCGGGAATTACCATTTATGCACCTGCCATTATTTTATCGAGTGTACTAGGATGGGATTTGAATTTACTTAACATTATCATTGGATTATTGGTAATTATATATACCGTTTCTGGGGGCACCAATGCAGTAAACGTGACCCAAAAGCAACAAATGTTTGTGATTTTAGTGGGAATGTTTAGCGTGTTTTTTTACATCCTATTTCATTTGCCAGATGGCATTGGGTTTAATAATGCTTTGCATGTTGCTGGTGCCAATCAGAAATTAAAAATCATGGATTTTTCATTTGACCCATCCAGCAGATATACTTTTTGGAGTGGGATTACCGGAGGATTGTTTTTGGCACTCTCCTATTTTGGCACAGATCAATCACAAGTACAACGATATTTATCCGGAAAATCAATCAGAGAAAGTCAGTTAGGTTTGGTATTCAATGGTTTCTTTAAAATACCAATGCAATTTTTCATTTTGCTATGTGGTGTAATGGTGTATGTATTTTTTCAGTTTAATAGCAGACCTTTGCATTTTAATGAGCCAAACTTAGAGTTATTAAAACAAACCGAATACTACGAATCGTACAAAGAAATTGACCAACGATTTCAAGAAAACCAAAAAGAAAAACAGTTTGTAACCGAGAAATATATTGAACAATTGAATGTAGAGTTTGACAATCCGGTATTAAAAAATCGAATTTTAGAATTGCAACATCGCGAAACTGCATTAATTGAACAATCCAAAGACGTGATCAAAAAAGCAAATTTAGAGTCGAACGACAAAGATTATGTTTTTATTCATTTTGTGTTGAATTACCTTCCTACTGGAATCATCGGTTTATTAATTGCGGTAATTTTATCTGCAGCCATGTCGAGTACTGCTTCCGAATTAAATGCATTGTCTACCATCACCACCATGGACTTCTATCAAAAATGGCAAAAAACAGAAATTAGTACCAAAAAACTATTAAAAATTTCCAAACTATTTACCTTATTATGGGGCTTATTGGCCATTTCGTTTGCTTCTTTTGGAACACTGTTTGAAAACCTGATTCAATTGGTAAACATCATAGGTTCAATTTTTTACGGAACGGTATTGGGGATTTTTCTTACCGCATTCTTTTTAAAACAAGTACTAGGGAAAGCAGTATTTTATGCAGGCTTGTTCACCCAAGTATTTGTGATTTTTCTGTATTATTTTGCCATCCATATCCAACCTTCTGGTGAGGAACTTTTAGGTTATTTATGGTTGAACCTCATTGGATGTGGCCTTACCATGTTATTGAGTTTGGTATTGCAGAAGGTTTTGCCAAATAATTAAAATTTAATGTTGAATAAATAGTAAATAAGTAGGAATATAATTTTCGATAGATATTTAATTATATTTTAAGTGTTTAACACTGCAACCATCTTAACTGCATCTATACTTTGATGGGAATCGTGGTACAAACATGTCCCTGCAGAAATCAATAAAGCTTGCGGAGACTCGTGTCGAATATGAAAATGTTCTGCAATGGCATTTGACAAAGAACGAAATTGGATCACATCTAACAAATACACTTTTACATGATCTGGCAATTTGTAGGTTTGAAAATCATTCCACACTCATTTGCTAATAGCACATCGGTTGCTATGCTTAAAAACTACAATGGGAGAATAGTTAGAAAGCTCAATCAAGTTGTTTAAAATATCGTTTGAAGTAATTTCAAGGTATCGCATCGGTAAATATGTCGGTTAAAAAGCCAAATTGACGTAATTTTTCACAGAAAAACAAGAAACATCAGCCAAATTGACACAAAAATTTCCTTGGAACATTTGTTGAGTTAGTGCTAGAAAAATAATACTATGAATACCCAACAATTTACGCACAAAGCCCAAGAAGTTTTGCAAAATGCACAACAATTGGCCTACAATGCTTCACATGCTCAAGTGGAATCTATCCACTTGTGGATGGCCATCTTACAACAAGAGACAAACTATTTACATGCTTTGCTACAGCCTGCCAAACCAAATATCTTAAGTCAAATTATAGAAAGAGAAAGTCAACGTTTGCCAAAAGTACAAGGTGCAGAAGTGCAATGGTCACGCGAGGCAGTTCAAACTTTGCAAGAAGCAACCAACTTGGCCCAAAAACAAAAAGATGCTTATGTTGCCATTGAACACTTGGTTTTGGCAAGTTTTTCCAAAAACCAGTCGATCACAACCCTCTTAAAAGACCAAGGTTTGACATTGTCTATTTTAGAAAACAACATTCAAAAAATGAGAAACGGAGAAAAAATAACTTCTGCAAGTGTAGAGGAAACCTACCAAAGTTTAAATAAATATGCAAAAAACCTCAATGAACTGGCAAAAACAGGCAGATTAGATCCTGTTATTGGAAGAGATGAAGAAATCAGACGGGTTTTACAAATTTTAACCAGAAGAACCAAAAACAACCCAATGTTGGTTGGAGAGCCCGGAGTAGGAAAAACTGCCATTGCAGAAGGCTTAGCTCATAGAATTATTGCAGGAGATGTTCCTGAAAACTTAAAAGATAAAATCATCTTCTCTTTAGATATGGGAGCACTAATTGCAGGAGCCAAATACAAAGGCGAATTTGAAGAACGATTAAAAGCGGTGGTAAAAGAAGTGACCTCTAATGACGGGCAAATTGTATTGTTTATAGACGAAATCCACACTTTGGTAGGAGCTGGAGGAGGTGAAGGAGCCATGGATGCAGCCAACATTTTAAAACCTGCTTTGGCAAGAGGAGAGTTAAGAGCAATCGGAGCAACTACTTTAGATGAATTTCAGAAGTACTTTGAAAAAGACAAAGCTTTAGAAAGACGTTTTCAAAAAGTGATGATTGAAGAACCAGATACAGAGTCTGCTATTTCTATACTACGTGGCATCAAAGAAAAATACGAAACCCATCACAAAGTCCGAATCAAAGACGATGCAATTATTGCTGCGGTAGAACTTTCTCAAAGGTACATTACCAACCGTTTTTTACCAGACAAGGCTATCGACTTAATGGATGAAGCTGCCTCCAAACTTCGAATGGAAATCAACTCCAAACCAGAAGAATTGGATGTGTTGGATAGAAAAATCATGCAATTAGAAATTGAAGTAGAAGCCATCAAAAGAGAAAATGACGAGGTTAATTTAAAAAATTTAAATCTAGAACTATCTAATTTAAAAGAGCAAAGAGCTGAGGTTTTCAGTATTTGGAAAGCGGAAAAAGACTTGGTAGATCAAATCCAACAAATAAAATTGGAAATGGAAAATGCCAAGTTACAAGCCGAACAAGCAGAGCGAAACATGGATTATGGCAAAGTAGCCGAAATTCGCTATGGTACATTAAAAGAGCTACAAAGCAAATTAGACACCTATCAAAATCAGTTGGCTGAAAACCAACAAAATCAAGCATTGATCAAAGAAGAGGTGACCCATGAAGATATTGCGGAGGTAGTTGCCAAATGGACTGGGATTCCGATTACCAAAATGTTGCAAAGCGAAAGAGAAAAATTGTTACAACTGGAAGAGGAATTACACAAAAGAGTCATCGGACAAGATGCGGCCATTACTGCAATTAGTGATGCGGTTAGAAGAAGCAGAGCTGGTTTACAAGACCCAAAAAAACCTATTGGAACCTTTTTGTTTTTAGGAACCACAGGAGTAGGTAAAACCGAATTGGCCAAAGCATTGGCACAATATTTATTTGACGATGAAAATGCCATGACCCGAATAGACATGAGCGAATACCAAGAAAGACATGCTGTAAGCAGATTGGTAGGAGCTCCTCCTGGATATGTTGGATACGACGAAGGAGGACAATTAACTGAAGCAGTGAGAAGAAAACCTTATTCGGTGGTATTGTTAGATGAAATAGAAAAAGCACATCCAGACACCTTTAATATTTTATTACAGGTATTAGATGAAGGAAGGTTGACGGATAATAAAGGAAGAATGGCAGATTTTAAGAATACCATCATCATCATGACCTCCAATTTTGGAAGTAACATCATCCAAGAAAAGTTTGAAAACTTTCCAAGCAATCCTGAAAAAGCAGGAGAGTTGGCTAAATTAGAAGTTTTGGGGATGTTAAAACAAACCATTCGTCCGGAGTTCATCAATCGTATAGATGAGATTGTTCTTTTCACACCACTGCAATTGGCTGATGTGAAAAAAATTGTTCAAATACAGTTAAAACAAATCAGCAAAATGTTGGCAGAACAAAACATCGTTTTAGATGCCACCAAAGAGGCAATTGATTATTTATCAGAAAAAGGTTTTGACCCACAATTTGGAGCAAGGCCAATCAAACGAACATTGCAAAAAGAAGTCTTGAACCAATTGTCGAAAGAAATTTTAGCTGGAAAAATTCAAGCTGATGCTCTGATTTTGCTAGATGCATTTGATGGAGCAGTAGTATTTAGAAATGCATAAATGTGAAATGCAGATGTTAAAAATGTTAATTATTAATGAAATTTAGGTCATCCATTTGGATTAAAGCACTCATTTTCTAATTTTACCGAAAATTTAAAAAACACAATAATGAAAAAATTGCTATTAGCCTTATTACTTTTAAGTACTGTAGATTTTTATGCCCAATCACAATTTGTTGGAGATATTTTAGATCCACTTAGAACTGGTACGATGTTCAGAAGTAAACCTGAAGATGAAAAGTCAATTCAAGGTTCTCCATACATTTCTAAAGCTTTTATCAACGGAATGTTGCCAAACGTAAATAGTGCATTGCCTTTAAGATACAATGCTGTTAAAGATGAAATTGAAGTAAGATTGGCTGCAGATAGTATTTTTGCTATTCCTAAAAAACAAGAATTTAGCCCTGTTAAAATCTTAAATTCCAATTATTTTTTGTGTAATTATACCAATGATAAAAACGAAAAAGTAAATGGGTATTTGGTAGAAGTCTATCAGAACAAATTTGGTTTATTTAAAAAAGAAAGAATTGTTTTTGTTCCTGCTAAAGAGCCTGTAGGAAGCTACGATGTTGCCAAACCTGCTAGATATGACAGAGGAGAAGACCATTACTATTTATTCGACGAAAAAGATATGTTGTTATTCCCAAAAAATAAAAAAGCATTGATAAAATTGTTCCCTTCAAAAGAGAAAGAAATCAATGAATATTTAGGTAAAAACAAAATCAGTTTTTCTAAGGAAGAAGACATGAAAAAATTAGTAGAATTTTTAGAAACCATCTAAATAGAGATATACTTTAGAAAAACGTTCTGTATTCCAGGACGTTTTTTTTTTGAATTTACTTTCTTTACTCAATTACCAGAACAAAAACTCTAATAAATAAGTTACAAATCATATCTTTGCAAAAACTGATATTTTTTGGATATGGATACCAAAAACCAAGAGGTCGTAAAAAATGTTTTTACCAAGTTTTTAGAAGAAAACGGGCATCGCAAAACTCCTGAAAGATATGCTATTTTACAGGAAATTTACGAAAATCAAGAACATTTTGACATCGAATCGTTGTACATCAAAATGAAAAACAAAAACTATCGTGTAAGTAGAGCCACTCTTTACAACACGATTGAATTGTTATTAGAATGTGGTTTGGTGAGACGTCACCAATTTGGACAAAACCAAGCCCATTACGAAAAATCTTATTTTGATAAACAACACGACCATATCATTTTAACAGATACCGGAGAAGTGATGGAATTTTGTGATCCACGAATTCAAACCATCAAACAAACCATCGAAGAAATCTTTAATATCAACATCCACAACCACTCCCTTTACTTTTACGGGACAAAAAAAACAACCACTAACTAAACCAATACCACCACAACCAATGACTGCAGATTTATTATTAGGCCTACAATGGGGAGACGAAGGAAAAGGAAAAATTGTAGACGTATTAACCAAAAACTATGATATCATTGCCCGCTTTCAAGGCGGACCAAATGCCGGACATACGCTAGAGTTTGACGGTATTAAACATGTTTTAAGAACCATTCCATCAGGGATTTTTCACCCAAATGCCATCAATATTATTGGTAATGGTGTTGTAATGGATCCTGTTGTATTTGCTAAAGAAATAGAAGGATTGCAAAAATTCTCTATGGACATCTCCAAAAAGCTATTGCTTTCCAGAAAAGCTCATTTGATTTTGCCTACGCATCGATTGTTAGATGCTGCTTCGGAAGCAGCCAAAGGCAAAGCAAAAATTGGCTCTACTTTAAAAGGAATTGGTCCAACTTACATGGATAAAACCGGAAGAAATGGCTTAAGAATTGGTGATATTGAATTGCCCGATTTTCAACAAAAATATGAGCAATTAAGTCAAAAGCACTTGCAAATGATTGATTTTTACCAAGTAGATCTTCAGTTTAACTTGGAAGAAATGGAGCAAGAGTTTTTCGAAGCCATAGAAAGTCTAAAGGCATTTACTTTAATTGATAGCGAAGTTTACCTTAACCAAGCACTAAAAGAAGGAAAATCGGTATTGGCAGAAGGTGCCCAAGGTTCTTTACTAGATGTAGACTTTGGCACATATCCTTATGTAACTTCCTCCAATACCACTGCAGCCGGAGCATGTACCGGATTAGGAATTGCACCAAATAAAATCAAAAAAGTGTTCGGAATTTTTAAAGCCTACACTACTAGAGTAGGAAGTGGCCCCTTCCCTACCGAATTACATAACGAGATAGGTCAAACCATTGCCAAAGTTGGTAACGAATTTGGTTCGGTAACCGGTAGAGCTCGCAGGTGTGGTTGGTTGGACTTGGTAGCTTTAAAATATGCTGTTGAAATTAATGGAGTTACCGAATTATACATGATGAAAGGAGATGTATTAACAGGGTTAAATGAATTAAATGTTTGTACTGCCTACCAATACAGAGGAGAGAAAATTTCTCATTTTCCATTCAACATTGAAGAAGGAAATTTAGAGCCTATTTACGAAACATTTACTGGCTGGAACCAAGATTTAACCGGAATTAAAAATTTTGAAAGCTTGCCGGATTCTATGAAAAATTATATATCGTTTATTGAATCTTATTTAGAAGTTCCAGTAAAAGTGATTTCTGTAGGTCCGGACAGAACACAAACTATTTTTAGAGAGTAAACTCTTTGCTTAACTTTAATAATTGTAACTCTTTATTGCCATACCTTTGGATTAGAAATTGTTGCAGATGAAAGAAATGATTACTTATTTGGTTTTAATTGCTTTGTTATTCTTGATTGTATTTAGAATTACACAGAATAATCTCAAAAAAACAGGTATCCGAAATAAGTCGAGCTTTAAAACCAGATACCAAGAGAGAAAAAAAGAGGCGGAGCAAGAAAAAACCAAGGAATCTTAATTCATTATCAAAGCACATCAACCTAAGTTAATTCGTATGAAAATATACACCAAAACCGGAGACCAAGGCAAAACAAGTTTGTTTGGAGGAACCAGAGTCCCGAAACACCACATTCGCATTGAAAGCTATGGCACTATAGATGAACTTAATTCATATTTAGGATTAATTAGAGACCAACAAATAGACCAAACCTACAAAACTTTCTTAGCAGACATACAACACGATTTATTTACTGTTGGAGCCATTTTGGCTACTCCACAGGAAAATGAAATGTTGAAAAATGGCCAACCTCGTTTAAACATCCAACGAATTGAAGAAAAAGACATCGAAAAATTAGAACTGGCTATAGATGCCATGAACGAAAGTTTGCCACCTATGACCAACTTTGTGTTACCCGGTGGGCATACCACCGTGTCATATTGTCATATTGCACGATGTGTTTGCAGAAGAGCCGAGCGATTGGCAGTGCATTTAAACGAAATAGACCGTATTGATGAAAGAGTTTTGCAATATTTAAACCGACTATCTGACTATTTGTTTGTATTGGCACGAAAGTTGACTTTTGACTTGCAAGCCGAAGAAGTAAAATGGATTCCGAAAAAAAACAGTTAATTTATTGTGATTTTTGTGTGAATTTACTTTTAAATCTTTCGAACTTACACGTTCTTTTAAATATCAATAAAATAAAATAAAAATTACTTGACTTTTTCAGTAATAAAATTATTTTTGCAGAAATTTAAATCTCAAAGAAGATGTATTGGACACTAGAATTAGCATCTTACCTAAGTGATGCACCTTGGCCTGCTACCAAAGATGAATTAATTGATTATGCCATACGAACAGGTGCACCTTTAGAAGTAGTAGAAAATCTTCAATCCATCGAAGATGAAGGAGAAATTTATGAGTCCATGGAGGAAATCTGGCCAGATTACCCAACAGACGAAGATTATCTCTGGAATGAGGATGAATACTAAAATAATTTAAGAAATAAAGGGTCTCTACTACGAGACCTTTTTTTATATTCGCAATCTAAAATAAACGAGAAGGAAACATGAGTATTATCAATAGCTTATTAAAAATTTTTGTGGGTGACAAATCCGAAAAAGATGTCAAAGCCATCCAGCCAATCATTAAAAAAATTCACACTTTTGAAGCACAACTTCAAGCATTAAATAACGATGAATTAAGAGCCAAAACCGATTTCTTCAAAAAGAAAATCCAAGATGCACGTGCTTCTGTAGATCAACAAATACAAGACTTAAGAAATACAGCGGAAAATACCAACGATATTGACGAAAGAGATGCCATCTATTCCAACATAGATGCTCTTGAAAAAGACGCTTACCAATTATCTGAAAAAGCTTTAGAAGAAATATTACCCGAAGCTTTTGCAGTAGTGAAAGAAACTGCACGCAGATTTAAAGAAAATGCACAAATCAGAGTTAAAGCAACTCCAAAAGACATTCAATTATCTGCTACCAAAAGCTATGTTACCATAGAAGGTGACGATGCCATTTGGGCAAATTCATGGAATGCAGCAGGAAAAGAAATCACCTGGGACATGATCCACTACGATGTACAGTTGATTGGTGGTATTGTATTGCATCAAGGAAAAATTGCAGAAATGCAAACCGGGGAAGGAAAAACATTGGTAGCTACTCTCCCACTCTATTTAAATGCCTTAACCGGAAATGGTGTTCACCTAGTAACTGTGAACGATTATTTGGCCAAAAGGGATAGCACTTGGAAAGCTCCATTGTTTGAATTTCATGGCCTAACGGTAGATTGTATAGACAACCACCAACCAAACTCTGAAGGAAGAAAACAAGCTTATTTGGCTGATATTACCTACGGTACCAATAACGAATTTGGTTTTGATTACCTGAGAGATAATATGGCCCATAGTCCGGATGACTTGGTACAACGCAAACATAATTTTGCCATTGTTGATGAGGTTGACTCGGTATTGATTGACGATGCTAGAACTCCGTTGATCATTTCTGGTCCGGTACCGCAAGGAGACCGACATGAATTTAATGAGTTAAAACCAAAAGTGGAAAACTTAGTTGGTTTACAACGTAACCTTGCCACCCAATTTTTAACCGAAGCCAAAAGATTAATCAAAGAAGGAAACACCAAAGATGGAGGTTTTAACTTGTTAAGAGCACACAGAGCCTTACCAAAAAACAAAGCATTGATTAAGTTTTTGAGTGAAGAAGGCATCAAGCAACTTTTGCAAAAAACTGAAAACTTTTACATGCAAGACAACAATCGCGAAATGCCAAAAGTAGATGAGGCTTTGTATTTTGTGATTGAAGAAAAGAACAACCAAGTTGAATTAACCGATAACGGTATTCAATTCCTTTCCAAAGATACCGATGAAAGTTTCTTCGTATTGCCAGATATCGGAACTGAGATCGCTCGAATTGAAAAGCAAAATTTAGAAATTGACCAAGAAGCAGAAGAAAAAGAAAAATTATTCCAAGATTTTGCCATCAAATCAGAAAGAATTCACACCCTTACCCAATTACTAAAAGCATACACAGTGTTTGAAAAAGACGTGGAGTATGTGGTGATGGACAATAAGGTGATGATTGTTGATGAACAAACTGGTCGTATCATGGATGGAAGAAGATACTCCGATGGTTTACACCAGGCAATTGAAGCCAAAGAAAACGTAAAAATTGAAGCGGCTACCCAAACCTTTGCAACGGTAACCTTGCAAAACTATTTCCGTATGTACAATAAGTTGGCTGGTATGACCGGTACAGCAGTTACGGAAGTGGGAGAATTTTGGGAAATTTACAAATTGGATGTGGTGGAAATTCCAACCAACCGACCAATTGCCAGAAAAGACCAAGATGATTTGATTTACAAAACCACTCGTGAAAAATTCAATGCAGTAATTGAAGATGTGACCAAATTATCCGAAGCCGGAAGACCGGTATTGATTGGTACCACTTCGGTAGAGATTTCGGAATTGTTGAGCAGAATGCTAAAAATGAGAAACGTTCCGCACAATGTATTGAATGCCAAATTACATAAAAAAGAAGCTGATATTGTTGCAGAAGCCGGTAAACCCGGGGTGGTAACCATTGCTACCAATATGGCAGGTCGTGGTACCGACATCAAATTAACCGATGAAGTAAAACAAAAAGGAGGTTTGGCTATCATTGGTACCGAACGTCACGATTCACGAAGAGTCGACCGTCAGTTAAGAGGTCGAGCTGGTCGTCAAGGTGACCCAGGAAGCTCGCAATTTTATGTTTCTTTAGAAGATAACCTCATGCGTTTATTTGGTTCTGAAAGAGTAGCCAAAGTAATGGACCGCATGGGATTGAAAGAAGGAGAAGTAATCCAACACTCCATGATGACAAGTTCTATTGAAAGAGCTCAGAAAAAAGTAGAGGAAAATAACTTTG
>CAZAHJ010000045.1:0-16477 GCA_964485115.1 uncultured Flavobacterium sp. | reverse complement strand
CACGACCTTCGGAACCACAATCCGACGCTCTAACCAACTGAGCTACAACCACCGTGTTAATTGCGAGTGCAAATATACAAGGATTATTGATTTTTGCAAACTATTTAATGTAAAAAATCTAAACTTTTTATCATCGGAACCCTTTCTACCGTAAAGCCTTCCGCATATGCTACCCCTGTTAACCTTCCTAAATCCTTGGCTCTGTATTCAATACTTTCTAAAAAGTTTTTGGTGGCAATTGGAGTGATAGGTTCTTCAGAATCTTCTTGAAAAAACTGGGAACTATAAGCCAGAACTGCATCCATTTTGGTTTTCATAAAATCGGAAATATCCACTACAAAGTCAGGAGTAATATTTTCCCATTGAATATAATGATACACAACTTTTGGTCTCCATGCTTCTTGTAATGTTCCATTTTCAAAAGTTTCAATTTTAATTAAACCGGATAAAAAACAAGCATCAGAAACCAATTTACTTCCTTTTCCATGGTCAATATGACGGTCTGTCACTGCATTACACAATACTATTTCTGGTTGGTATTTTCTAATCATTTGTATTATTTGCAGCTGAACTTCTGGTGTATTTTGAAAAAAACCATCCTCCATTTGCAAATTTTCTCTCACAGTTACCCCTAAGATGTTTTGGGAATTTATAGCTTCCAATGCCCTTAATTCCTTGGAACCTCTTGTTCCTAATTCCCCTTGGGTTAAATCGATAATTCCAACTTTTTTACCTCTGGAGACTTCTAAAGCGATGGTTCCGGCACATCCTAATTCAACATCATCCGGATGGGCACCAAAGGCTAGAATATCTAATTTAATCATGATAATAAGTGTTTTAAGCTTTTAAAGATATGAAAATCAATTGCATTCTTTTATTATTTGATACATGGCCTTCGCCTTTTCGTGGGTTTCTAAAAATTCTTTGGTTGGGTTGCTATCTTTTGTAATTCCGCAACCTACATAAAGCGTTTGTACCTTTTCTTTCCATTGCATGCACCTAAGTTGTACATACAATTGCGATTGGTTTGCAGAAAACTCTCCCAAAAATCCTGTGTAGAATTCTCTAGGATAACCCTCATTTTTAGAAATCCATTGCAAAGATGTTTCTTTTGGGGTACCTCCAACTGCAGGTGTTGGGTGAATTTTTTTCAAAACATGGATGGTAGAAACCGATGGTTTTACTTCAAATGCTACCTCCGATTTTAGGTGTTGTACATTAGCAGCAGAAACTATTTTGGCAGGAGAAACTTGAAGTTGAACTAATTCATCTAAAAGAATTTCATGGTAGTAATCCGCTACTATCTTTTGTTCTAAAAGCTCTTTATCTGTAAATTCAATAAATTCATTTTCAGATTTATAAATCGTTCCAGCTAAAGCAACTGTTTGGTATTTTTGGTTTTCATTTAGCAATAACACTTCTGGAGTAGCACCCATCCAACATCCGATATTTGGATGAAAATACACATAATTAAATGCCTTTGGAAATCTCTCAAATAATCGATTAACTATATAAGTAAAATTGGTAATTTCTTGTAGCACTATCTTTCTGGATAATACTACTTTTTGGAAGTCACCAATACAAATATCTTCTATTGCTCGTTGAACCAATTGTTCAAAAACTTTTTGATCTAATTCCTTCTCTTGAAAATCCGGATACACATCACTAAACGAAGTAAAATCTGATTCGAATGTAACATGTTGGCAAGTCTCCTTTGGAAAATAAAAAGGCTTTTTCCATAAAAAGTCCACCACTACAAATCCTTCTTGATCATTCCATTCATTCCATTTGGAATCGTTTTGAAGCAATACATGAATTGTGCAAGTATTTGGATACCTGTATGCGACAAATGGGAGACCTTTTTCGTAATGGTCTTTCAATAATTCCATAAATTGCCTCATTTGCTAAGAATCATATTGGTTAACTTACACAAACTCACCAACTCCCCTTTTTCGTTTTCGATTCTTATTTCCCACAAATGCAAACTCTTGCCTTGATGAATGATTTTTGCTGTTGCAGTCACTACCCCTTCACGGACACTTTTTAAGTGATTGGCAGCAATTTCAATACCTCTTACCTCTTGCTCTTTCTTATTTATTCTACTAATAGAAGCTGCACTTCCAACACTTTCTGCCAAAGCAACCATTGCACCACCATGTAATAGTCCCATTGGTTGATGCACCCTACTGTTTACGGGCATCGTTGCTTGCAACCACCCCTCACCGGCAGCAGTATAGGTAATTTGCAAAGTTTCCATTAAAGTGTTTTTGCTCATTTGGTTGCATAAATCCACCAACTTTTGATATTCCATCTTGCCAATTTTTATGACACAAATTTACCAAATCAAAATGAATTAAGCTGAACTTTAGCTTTCCAAAACATTTTGTCAAATGAGGCTAAAAGTATACATTTACCAAAATAATTAGATTTTTATTCGTTTGATACTCTAAATAAAGTTTATGCGATTTTTGTTTGTCTTGTTTCTTGGATGCTTAGTTTTTACTTCGTGTAGAAACGATTTTGAATTTACCCCAAGTGAAAACGGTAGCTTGCGTTTTTCCAGAGATACCATTTATTTAGACACTGTTTTTACCGGAATTAGCTCCAGTACCTACACCTTAAAAGTGTACAACAATACTAAAACAGACATCAAGATTCCCAGTATTAGAATGGGAAAAGGGCTAACCTCCAACTACCGTATGACGGTAGATGGAATGGTAGGAAATCAAAACAGAATTTTTCAAGAAGTAGAATTATTGGCAAAAGACAGCATGTTTATTTTTATTGAACAAACATCAAACATCGCTAATGCCAACCCAAATGACTTTTTGTATACCGATATCATTGAATTTACGCATGCAGATGGACAAAAACAAAAAGTAGATGTGGTAACTTTAATTCAGGATGCAATTTTTATCAAACCAGATAGAGATATCGACACCAAAATCAAAGAAACTTTACAATTGAGTGGCGTTGCTACCAATATTGTGGGACATCAACTGACAGACAATGAATTGGTTTGGACCAACCAAAAGCCTTATGTTGTTTATGGTTATGCGTTGGTTGCCAATAACAAAACCTTGCAAATACAAGCAGGAACCAAAGTACATTTTCATGCAAATTCAGGGATTATAGTAGACAAACAAGGTATTATCCAAATTCAAGGAGCTCTTTCTGACTATGATGCAGAAGGAAATATATTGGTTGACCGATGGGTACGTTTTGAAGGAGATCGATTAGAGCCTGCTTTTGAAAATGTAGCCGGACAATGGGGTACTGTGTTGATTCTTTCGGAAAACCAAAACCAAATCAATTATCTCGACCTTAAAAATGCTGCTGTTGGAATTTTGATTCAACCATTGGATATCAACCAAAACTATCAAACAAAACTACAAATTGACAACTCCCGAATTTACCAATGTACCAATATTGGTTTGTTAAGTAGAGGTGCCAAAATTGAAGGTAAAAACTTGGTCATTAACCAATGTGGTGTGGCAAGTTTTGCCGGAACTTTTGGTGGTGATTATGAATTTACTCATGCTACTTTTTGTAATTTTTGGAATAGCTCCCGGCAAGTTTCTGTGTTGTTAACCAATAATTTTGAAACACCGGAAACACTTTATTTACAAGATCTTGTTAAATCTCAATTTAACAATTGCATGATATACGGAAGCAATAATATTCAAATGTTGTTTGACAACAAACAACCTTCAGGAAATACCACACAATTTAATTATTTTTTCAACCATTGTTTGATTCGATTCAACAACCAAAACAACCAGTTTACCAACAATCCGTTGTATGATTTTTCAAACAACAATCTATTTTTAAATTGTACCATAGCAAGAAATTCTGTAGAGTTTGCTCCAAAATTCATAAACCGACTTCGAACGGATTTACGATTAGAAGAAGCTTACGATCGACCGGTGAATACTAGTTTTGCTAATTTCAACGATATTTTAGGCAATTCCAGAACCAATCAACCCAACTTAGGAGCCTATCAATTTGTGCCATAAAATGGTTAAAAACTAGTGGATAAATCTTACAGTTAAGTGTGTAAATTGTTTCCTATATCTTTTGGAAAGCATTATTTTTGTAGCAACAAACCACACAACACATGATACATTTTTTTGGAAACCTCCAAAATACCGTTTTTGCTGTACAATCTAACCAAGCATTAACGGAAGAAACCATTGAAAAATTAACTTGGCTTTTCGGAAATGCCCCTTATTTAAATCAATCAGAAATTTCTGCAGCATTTGTTGGTCCTCGTGCAACAATGACCTCTCCATGGAGCACCAATGCTGTTGAGATCACCCAAAATATGGGGATGGTAGGCATCATTCGTATGGAAGAAATGCACGCATGGCATCCGGATTTTGCTTTCGACCCAATGTTGATGCAAAAATTTGAGAGCTTACACCAAGCAATTTTTGACATTCCGATTACACCTGAGCCAATTTTATATATTGAAGACATCGCTGCTTACAACCAACAAGAAGGTTTGGCTTTGAGTGAGCAAGAAGTGACCTATTTAAACCAACTTTCGGAAAAATTAGGAAGAAAACTCACAGATTCCGAAGTATTTGGATTTTCGCAAGTCAATTCTGAACATTGCCGACACAAAATTTTTAATGGAACTTTTGTGATTGATGGGGAAGAACAATCCACTTCATTATTTCAGTGGATTAAAAAAACCAGTAAAGAACATCCCAACGAAATAGTTTCTGCTTACAAAGATAATGTTGCTTTTGTAAAGGGGCCTAAAGTAACCCAATTTGCCCCTAAGAGTTTTACTTCTTCAGATGTTTATAAAAAGAGTGCCTTTGATTCGGTGCTTTCTTTAAAAGCAGAAACCCATAATTTTCCTACTACGGTAGAACCATTTAATGGTGCGGCCACAGGTTCGGGAGGGGAAATTAGAGACCGTTTGGCAGGTGGACAAGGTTCATTGCCCTTAGCAGGAACTGCGGTGTACATGACTTCGTATTCCCGTTTACAAGAAAACAAACCTTGGGAACAAAAATTCCCGGAACGCAAATGGTTATACCAAACACCATTAGATATTTTAATCAAAGCATCTAATGGTGCTTCTGACTTTGGAAATAAATTCGGTCAGCCTTTAATTTCAGGATCTCTACTTACTTTTGAACACAACGAACAAGAAGACCGTTTAGACGATATGTATCGTTATTTAGGTTTTGACAAAGTGATTATGTTGGCTGGTGGTGTTGGGTACGGAAAATTAGAACAAGCCCAAAAACAAACCCCAAAACCTGGGGATAAAATTGTAGTATTAGGTGGTGAAAACTACCGAATTGGAATGGGTGGTGCAGCTGTTTCGAGTGCAGATACCGGAGCTTTTGGTAGTGGCATTGAGTTAAATGCCATCCAACGTTCTAACCCCGAAATGCAAAAAAGAGTAGCCAATACCATTCGAAGTTTGGTGGAAATGGAACACAACCCAATTGTTTCTATCCACGATCATGGGGCTGGTGGACACTTAAATTGTTTATCAGAATTGGTAGAACACAGTGGTGGAACTATTGATTTAGACAAACTTCCGGTGGGAGACCCTACCCTATCTGCCAAAGAAATTATTGGCAACGAATCGCAAGAAAGAATGGGATTGGTGATAGATGCCAAAGATGTGCCTTTATTGACCCAAATTGCAGAGAGAGAACGTGCACCTTTGTATGTGGTTGGTGAAGTTACAAATGACCATCGTTTTACAATTGCATCTTCTAACAGCCAACAAAAACCAATGGATTTTGCTTTGGAAGATATGTTTGGAAACTCTCCTAAAACCATATTAGAAGATAAAAAAATAGCAGCCAAATACCAACCCTTACAATACCAATCAAATCTTTGGGAAAATTATTTGTTGCAAGTATTAAGCTTAGAAGCGGTTGCTTGTAAAGATTGGCTTACCAATAAAGTAGACCGTTGTGTTGGTGGAAAAGTAGCCAAGCAACAAACCGTTGGAGCTTTACAATTGCCACTAAACAATTGTGGTGTGATGGCTTTGGATTATGACAGCAACCATGGGGTGGTTACTTCTATTGGGCATGCTCCGGTAGCAGCCATCATTCAACCGGAAGCAGGAAGTAGATTGGCCATTGCAGAAGCTTTGACCAACTTGGTTTTTGCTCCTTTAGAAAAAGGATTGCAAGGGGTTTCTTTGTCCGCTAACTGGATGTGGCCTTGTAATAATCCGGGAGAAAATGCCAGATTATATCAAGCAGTGCAAGCATGTGCAGAATTTGCCTTAGGATTAGGCATCAACATCCCGACAGGAAAAGACTCTTTATCCATGAAACAAAAATATGCAGATAAAGAAGTATTGTCACCCGGAACTGTGATTATTTCTGCTATCGCTCACACCCATAATATTAGAAAAGTAGTGGAACCTGTATTGCAATCAGGAGTTGGTACCATCATTTATCTTCCTTTTCATCAAAATGAATTGGCATTGGGTGGAAGCTCCTTTGCTCAAGTGTTACATCAATTAGGTAACCAAGCACCGGATGTGAGCGATGCAACTTATTTTGCCAATTGTTTTCAAGCCTTGCAATCGCAAATCAACCAAGATAATATTTTAGCAGGACACGATATTGGTAGTGGTGGTTGGATTACCACGTTGTTAGAAATGTGTTTTGCAGAAAATCATTTAGGTGCCACTATTGATGCTACTGCTATTCCGGCAAAAGATTGGATGACTTTACTGTTTCATGAAAATCCGGGAGTATTATTGCAAGTAACAGATATGCAATTATTTGCAGAAGAGTTTTCTGCAAAACAAATAAATTTCTATCCTTTAGGAAAAACCAATAATACAGGAAATGTACAATTGCAATTCCATGAAAATCAAGCTGTATTAAATGTAGCAACCTACCGTGATGCCTGGTTTTATACTTCGTATTTGTTAGATAGCCACCAAACCAAAAACGGTTTGGCAAAAATGAGGTTTGATAACTATAAAAACCAAGGATTGCAGTTCGTGTTTCCAAATGCATTTAATGGAAAAAAACCAGAAACGCCTTTCAAAAAACCAAAAGCAGCAGTGATTAGAGAAAAAGGAAGCAATTCGGAAAGAGAATTAGCTAATGCTTTATTTTTAGCTGGTTTTGAAGTAAAAGACGTTCACATGACCGATTTGGTAAGTGGAAGAGAAACTTTGGAAGATGTCCAATTTATTGGAGCTGTAGGAGGATTTTCAAATTCAGATGTGTTAGGAAGTGCCAAAGGTTGGGCAGGTGCCTTTAAGTACAACGACAAAGCAAGAGAAGCTTTACAAAAATTCTTTGCCAGAGAAGATACCTTGTCTATCGGAATTTGTAATGGTTGTCAGTTATTCATGGAGTTAGAAGTCATCCACCCGGAACTACCAGAACACGGAAAAATGAAACACAATCATTCCAGCAAACACGAATGTGGATTTACTTCGGTTACCATTCAGCCAAACCATTCGGTGATGTTGTCTGAATTTGCTGGAACAACCCTTGGAGTATGGATTTCTCACGGTGAAGGTCGTTTTCATTTGCCTTTAGCCAAAGAAAACTATCCAATTGTAGGCACTTATGCTTACGAAGGTTATCCGGCAAATCCAAACGGATCGGATTATAACACAGCTATGTTATGCGACAAAACCGGACGACATTTGGTTACTATGCCACATTTAGAACGCTCTATTTTCCCATGGAACTGGGCTAATTATCCAAAAAACAGAACGGATGAAGTTTCTCCTTGGTTACAAGCATTTGTGAATGCAAGAAAGTGGTTAGAGAATAAATAAGTATAAAAAAACCTCGGAAAATTCCGAGGTTTTTTCATCTATAAAAGTATTAATTATTTCTTACTCCACTCAGCAATGCTGTCTTTGTTCATTTTCACATAATCGGTATTACCAGCTTTTTCAGCTTCTTGTAACGATAGATTTGCAGTTTCAATCGCACCTTTTTTATCCCCTGCTTTTGCCTGAATTTGCGACTTTAAACGCAAATACCAAAAAGGAGTTCCTTTAGATTCAGTCATGCTACAAGCTTTGTTAACAAATTCTAAAGCTTTTGTATTGTCTGCATTGGCAGCAAAGTAATATTGAGCAGCAGCAAAATAATCACTGGCAGCTGGTCCACCCAAAACTTTATCAATGCTTGCCATGGCTACTTTTTGGGTAGGAACTTCAAACTTGATAGCTACTTTGGTCTTCTCCCACATGATTTCTAAGTGAGCAAAATCGTTGTCGATATTGTTAATTGCAATGGTAAAAGTTTCTACATGATTTCCTAAGGCTTCCACTTTAGCAGAGGTTCTTAAGGCAACTTTTGCTTCGTCAAAACTTTGAGGAGTTCCCCAGTTTTCAGTATCTGTATAAAAAACTACCTCCCAAACATCCGCTTTTGGCGTAGCAAAAATGGCATATTTCCCTTTTGGCAATGCTTTTCCGTCAATCTTTACTTCTTCAGAAAAACTAACCATGGAGTTTAAGTTGGCGCCGGTTCTCCATAATTTTCCAAAAGGAACTAGATTTCCAAATACTGCTCTTCCTTTTGCACTCGGACGATTGTACTCAATTTCAACATCGGTTAAACCAACCGTTTGTTGTACTAACGATCTCGGACTCGGAGCTGGGGTTTTGATTTGAGCGGAAACAGCTACAAAAGCCATCATTAAGATTCCAGAAACAATTTTTTTCATGGTTTTTTTTTTTAATTTTAGTGTTATTCAAAATTACTTTTTATACCCATAGGCTTTGTTAAATTTATGCTAAATGAAAATTTTTGTTGAACATTAATCTGTTTTTGTTAAACAAAAAATTATCTTTGTGAAAAGTTATATGATGAAAATTTACACCTTACATACCAAGCAAAATTTACCAATCTCTTTAGCTGAGGCATGGGACTTTTTGTCAGATCCTAAAAACTTAAAAACCATCACTCCTGAATATATGGGGTTTGATATTTTAAGTGGAGCTGATAGAAAAATGTATCCCGGACAAATTATACAATACATTGTAACCCCGGTTATAGGCATTCCGACCAAATGGGTAACAGAAATTACCCATGTAGTGGACCAACAATATTTTGTAGATGAACAACGATTTGGTCCATACAGTTTGTGGCATCATAAACATTTTTTAAAGGAAATTCCGGGTGGTGTAGAAATGGAGGATATTGTGGATTACAAAGTCCCATTTGGAGTTTTGGGTCAATTGGTGCATCCAATCATTGTTGCTCCAAAACTGAAAGAAATTTTTGATTATCGCCAAAAAAAATTAATTGAACTTTTTGGTTCATACACCGGTAAATAACAAACAACATGAAAAACATTTTATTGATAGGTGGTTCGCACGGAATTGGGCAAGCTTTGGTAGAAAAATTAGCCAATCAACACCATATTTGGGTGGCTTGCAGAAGCGAAGATTTTGCACACAAGAATCTAGTGAATCATATTCCATTTGATATCTTACAAGGAGATATTCCGATAGAACCATTACCAGAAAAGTTAGATGGTTTTGTGTACTTACCCGGTACCATTCAATTGAAACCTTTTAAAAATTTAAAACCTGAACAATTTCAGCAAGACTTTGAGTATAACTTTTTAAAAATGGTTGGCATTGTACAAGCTATTTTACCAAGGTTATTACAAAGTAACCAAGCTTCCATAGTTTTGTTTAGTAGTGTGGCAGCAACTACCGGCATGCCTTTTCACACTAGTGTGGCAGCTTCAAAGGCAGCAATTGAAGGTTTTGCAAAATCGTTTGCTGCGGAATTTGCTCCCAAAATCAGAACCAATGTAGTGGCTCCATCTTTAACAGATACCCCATTGGCAGAAAAATTCTTGAATAATGATATCAAGAAAGAAAAATCAGCAGAACGTCATCCATTAAAAAGAGTGGGAACACCAAATGATATTGCCAATATTTCTGCATTTTTGTTGTCAGAAGATTCCTCCTGGATTACCGGGCAAGTTTTTGGTGTAGATGGTGGCATGTCCACTTTAAACACACAAATGTAATATGGTAGTTTTTTGGTTTAGAAGAGATTTGCGATGGGAAGATAATGCTGCTTTGTATGCCGCTTTAACTTCCGGAGAAAAAGTAATGCCTATCTTTATCTTTGATCAAGAAATTTTGCAACATTTGCCTAAAGAGGATGCTAGGGTGACTTTTATTCATCATCACTTACAAAAAATCAACCAACATTTTCAAGAATTTCAATCCGGTATACAAATTTTTTACGGAAAGCCTTGTGATATTTTTAAAGAATTGATTGACAAATTTTCTATTTCATGCGTGTACACCAATCACGACTATGAGCCTTATGCAAGAAAAAGAGATTTGGAAATTTTTAAACTATTACAAAAACACAACATTGGTTTTAAAACTTGCAAAGACCAAGTAATTTTTGAAAAAAGCGAGGTGGTTAAAGAAGATGGGACACCTTATATAGTATATACTCCTTACTCCAGAAAATGGAAAGAAGTTTTCAAACAAACTGGCTTAGTTTATTTTGCTTCAGAGAAACATTTGGATGCATTGGAAAAGATGGAATCTAAATTTTTAAGTTTAGAATCTATTGGATTTGAAGCTACCAATGTGGATTTACCCAATTACAATGTTTCTCCAAGTATTATTGACCAATACGAACAAACCAGAAATTTTCCGGCTATCGATGGTACTTCTCGATTAGGGGTTCAGTTGCGATTTGGTACCGTAAGTGTTCGGAAAATGGTAGAGAAAGCTCTGCAAAGTAAAAATGAAACTTTTTTGAACGAATTGATATGGAGAGAATTCTTCAAACAAATTTTATGGCATTTTCCGCATACTTTTCAAAAGAGTTTTAAACCTAAATACGATTACATTATTTGGGAAAACAACGAAGAACATTTTAAAAAATGGTGCGAAGGCAAAACCGGATATCCATTTGTAGATGCCGGAATGCGAGAATTAAATGCTACCGGACACATGCACAATCGGGTGCGTATGATCGTGGCTAGCTTTTTATGTAAGCATTTATTAATCGATTGGAGATGGGGAGAAGCTTATTTTGCAGAAAAACTATTGGATTACGAAATGGCAAGCAACGTTGGAAACTGGCAGTGGTCAGCTGGAAGCGGTGTAGATGCCGCACCTTATTTCCGAATTTTTAATCCATCTGAACAAATTAAAAAATTTGACAAAGATTATCGATACATCAAAAAATGGATTCCCGAATTGGAAACGGCTTATTATCCCAAGCCTATTGTAGAACATTCTTTTGCCAGAGAACGCTGTTTAAGCAGATACAAAGAAGCGGTTGGATAACAAAAAATATAAATTACTTGATATATTCAATCGAAATTTCTTCATTAGAATTTTCTGAATCAAAAAATCCTTGTTCTCCCATCCATTCGTCACTGAACACTTTACTCATATATCTGGAACCATGGTCTGGAAAAATGGCAACTACCACAGATTTTTTATCAAAAAAACCTTGATTAGCATATTGTTTCACAGCTTGCATTACTGCACCAGAGGTATACCCTACAAACAAACCTTCCGTTTTGGCAATTTGACGAGTCATGTGAGCACTTTCTTCGTCAGTTACTTTTTCAAATTGGTCAATCACATCAAAATCAGTAGCGGTTGGAATCAAATTTTTACCCAAGCCTTCAATTCGATAAGGATAAATTTCATTCTTGTCAAACTCTTTGGTTTCATGGTATTTTTTTAATACCGAACCAAAAGCATCTACTCCTAAAATTTTGATATTTGGATTTTTCTCTTTCAAATATTTTGCAATACCAGAAATGGTACCACCAGTTCCACTACAAGCCACCAAGTGGGTAATTTGACCTCCGGTTTGGTCCCAAATTTCTGGACCTGTACTCAAATAATGGGCATCAATATTCAATTGATTAAAGTACTGATTGATATAAACAGAACCTTTGGTTTCTTCATGCAGTCTTTTGGCTACATTATAGTACGATCTTTCGTCATCTGCACTTACATGGGCAGGACAAACATATACTTTTGCTCCCATGCTTCGCAACATATCTATTTTGTCTTTGGAAGATTTGCTGCTTACAGCCAAAATACAGTGATATCCTTTGATGATGCTTACCATAGCCAAACTAAAACCGGTATTTCCGGAAGTAGTTTCAATAATGGTATCTCCTGGAAATAATATTCCTTGGCGTTCTGCTTCCTCAATAATATGCAATGCGATGCGATCTTTGGTGGAATGTCCGGGATTGAATGCTTCTACTTTTGCATAAAAATTACCAGGTAAGTCTTTGGTAATGTGGTTCAACTGAATTAATGGGGTGTTACCAATTAATTCAAGTACGTTGGTATATGCTTTTATATTTTTCTTCATAGTAGCCACTTGTAAGATGCAGTTACCCCACATCAAAACCTTGCAAATTTATAAAAAAATATTTTACTTTTTAATTCCTGCCAAATCTAATAGAAAGGCATATTCTTTTGCGGTTTCTTTTAAACTCTCAAATCTTCCACTTGCACCACCATGACCCGCATCCATATTGGTATCAAGAAAAATTAAATTTTTATTTTCTTTTACAGTTCTCAATTTTGCAACCCATTTGGCAGGCTCCCAATATTGCACTTGCGAATCATGTAAACCTGTAGTTACCAACAAATTTGGATATGTTTTGACTTGGATATTATCGTATGGCGAATAAGACTTCATGTAATCGTAATATACTTTGTCGTTTGGATTGCCCCACTCATCATATTCGCTAGTGGTTAACGGAATGGAATCGTCTAACATGGTAGTTACCACATCAACAAATGGTACTGCAGCAATTACACCATGGTATAACTCCGGATTCATGTTAATCACTGCACCCATTAACAAGCCTCCTGCAGAACCTCCCATGGCATATAAATGCTCAGGACTGGTATATTTTTGGGCAATTAAAAACTTGCTACAATCAATAAAATCGGTAAATGTATTTTTCTTTTTCAATAATTTACCGTCTTCATACCATTGTCTGCCCATTTCCTCTCCTCCTCTAATATGAGCAATTGCATAAACAAAACCTCTATCTAATAAACTCAATCGATCAGAATCAAAACGAGCATCCATAGAATATCCGTAAGAACCGTAAGCATATTGCAACAATGGATTTTTTCCATTTAATTTGATTCCCTTTTTGTAAACTATTGAAATTGGTATTTTCGTACCATCCGTAGCAGTAGCCCACAAACGTATTTCTTCGTAATTTTCTTTTTTAAACTTGCCTCCTAGTACTTCTACTTCTTTCAAAACCTTTTTTTCTTTGGTTTGCATGTGGTATTCCATTACTGAGGGAGGTGTAGCTAAAGATTGGTAACTATATCTTAAGGTAGTCGCATTAAAATCAGGGTTAACGCCCAAACTAGCCGTGTAGGTTTCGCTTTCAAATGGCAAATAAGAATCTGATGTTCCATCCCATTTTTTGATTCTAATTTTATTTAATCCTTCACTTCTTTCTTCTACTACCAAATAATCTTTAAAAATTTCAATTCCTTCTACCAATACATCCTCTCTGTGGTCAATTACATTGGTCCAATTAGCTACTCCAGTTTTATTTTCCGGAGTTTTCATCACTTTAAAATTGGTTGCTTTTTGGTGGTTGGTTAATATGTAAAAATTACCATCAAAATGATCAATATCGTATTCCAAACCTCTAATTCTGCTTTGAAATACTTGAAATTTACCATTAGGTTGGTTGGCATCTAAAAATTGATATTCCGTAGTCATGGTACTATTGCTACCAATCAATACATATTTTTTTGATTTGGTTTTACTTACAAAAACATCAAAGGTTTCGTCTTTTTCAAAAAACACCATTTCGTCTGCCTTAGCTTCTTGACCAATGGTATGTTTCCAAACTTTTTCTGAACGCAATGTTTTGCTATTTTTTGTGGTATAAAAAATAGTCTTGGAATCTTCTGCCCAAACCAAATTTGGATTGGCATTTTCTATTTTATCTGCTAAAATTTCACCGGTTTCTATATTTTTAATTTGAATAGTGTATAATCTTCTGCTTACTACATCGGTTGCAAAAGCAGCCAATTTGTTATCCGGACTCACCGACATGGTACCCAATTGAAAATAGGCTTTTCCTTTAGCCATTTCGTTGCAATTGAATAAAACTTCTTCTTTGGCAGTTAAAGTTCCTTTTCTTCGGATGTAAATTGGGTACTCCTGCCCTTTTTCATATTTGGTTTGGTAATAATATCCGTTGTAAAAGTAAGGAACAGAAGAATCATCTTCTTTGATTCTGGATTTCATTTCCTCAAACAACGTTTGTTGCAACTCTTTGGTATGAGCTGTCATTTGTTGATAATAAGAATTTTCTTGCTCTAAATAAGCAATTACCTCCGGATTCTCTCTATCGTTTAACCAATAATAAGGATCTACTCTTTTGTCACCATGCATTTCTAAAATGGTGTCTTTTACTTTGGCTATTGGAGGTTGGATTTCGCTCATAGGTTTGGAATCTTTACAAGATAAGAAAATGAAAACGCTTGCAAAAATAATTCCTTTACAGATATAATTTTTCATATTTGATTGCTATTTACTAACAACGAAAATAGTTAAATATATGCTGTGTTAACAAGTGATTATTATATTTTTGTAAAAAAATTAAGAGATATGTTTGGAGACATGATGCAAATGGTGGGTAAACTAAAAGAAACCCAGAGAAAAGTTGAAGAAACCAAGGAAAGATTGAACCATGTGATGGTGAGTGAACAATCGTCTGATGGATTGTTACAGCTAACCATGACCGCAAATCGAATGCTAAAAAGTATAGAAATTGCTCCTGAACTATTGAATGACAAAGAGCAATTGGAAGATTACTTAATTTTGCATATCAATCACTTGATTGAAAAAGCAACCAAAGTTCAAGAAACTGAATTGGCAGCAGTTGCAAAAGAAGGCATGCCAAACATTCCTGGCATGGATTTTTTTAAATAAAGCCTAAAACTTTAGGTAATTGAAGTATCAATTTCTAAATTAGTTTCAAAGTTTTTAAAATGAAAAACTATCTTGGTTTTACTTTTTTGGGAATCATCTTTTTAGGGTTTGCTATGCAATGCCAGTCCACCCCTACAAGTTCTTCTAAAACATTGGAAGATCCTTCTGTAAAAGGAGACACCATCCGTATTGCCAATGAAGAACTGGAATACGAAGTGATTATTTTGGATGCTAATTTTAGTGGCTGGTTTTTTAGCAATGCTCGACCGAGAGGTTATTACAACCAAGAATACTTGGAAGCAAGAAATCGAATTTGGATTGCAGAATACAATCGTAGAGCCATGAATCCTTTTCAATATTCTAACATACAATATCCACAAGCTATTGATTACCAACCCAACATCAATTACGGTTACGAAGTAAATTACATGCTTTTTAACTATTTGGTGTATTTTCAAATGACCAACCGCACCAATTTAGGTGGTTTTACTGCAAGACCCTAAGAAAATGATAAATTTATTTAAAAACGACACGAAAATTGTCCAAAAATGGAGAGAAGACCGAAAAATTGGTTTTAAAAAATACGCTTTTTCCAATGGTTTGGCATTTGGTATTTTGATGTATGTTTGGCTATTGGTGTATTTTTTATTTTTTGCTGAAGAAAGCCTTTCATTTTTAAGTAAACAAAACTTGTATCTATTGCCATCAACATATTAGGTGGTATTCTTTTATTTAGTCCATTAAATTGGTATTCGAACCAATATTTTTATAAAAAATTAACCAAAAACATTCCATCTGATGAAGCCATATAAAACTCCAATCCTATTTTTTTTGTTAGGTATACTTATCACTTTAGTTGGTGCAGCATTAAAAATAATGCACGTAGATGAAGCAAACTTGGTGTTGATTTTAGGCATGTTAACAGAGGCACTTGCAATTATTAGCTTGATTTGGGTTATTTTAAAAAAGAAGTAATCACCTAACTAACGTGAGTTCGATATAAATAAATCATTTTGTTGTGAAACACTTTGTGGTTCTCTGTGTCTTCTTAGTGACTTTTGTGCTAAAACTTAATAAATTATTACACAAAATGCACAAAGTACACACAAAGTTGCACGGAGAAAATCACGTATTTTATTTTATAATACACTAAATATCAAAAATTTAATAATATTTATTAAGTCGAACTCACGTTAACTAACATCTTTATTTCTTTGATTTCGAAAGATTGAAATTGGTCGTTTTCCAACTCCATCCATAATTTTCCGTTAGGTAAAACATCTCGTATGATACCCATAAATCGGTGTCCTGAAGGATTTTCAAAAACAGTGGGTACATTTCTTTTATACAAATGTTTTAAGTAATTATTTGATATTTCTTCTTTCAAAAGAGGATAGCTTTCAAAGGTTTCTTTTAATTTTTGAACAATTGATTCTAATAGAATTTGCAAATCGTAATCTTTATTTGTCAGTAATTGCAAAGAAGTGGCATGTGGTAATTGTTCAAAT
>CAZAHJ010000044.1:0-17016 GCA_964485115.1 uncultured Flavobacterium sp. | reverse complement strand
TTGGTTTCACTTGATTTTAGAAAACGGTACAGAAATTAAGGGACATTTTTCGTTGCTACGTTGAGACATTGAGTCGGCTTTCGAACAGCGATATTTAAACAGCGAAAATGTTGAGTTGTTGAAAAGTCTACCCTGAGCCTGTCGAAGGGTTGAATTAAAGATCGAAATTCAAAAACAATTAATGGAATAATATTTTATACTAACCATTGTTTGTTTTATATTATTTTAGTGCCCTTAAAAACTACTATACTTGTAACAATTGGTTGGTATAAAGCGTTTGTGCTAAAATATTTTTTCTTTCCAATTGGAGTTGCACCAACCATCGCAAAAAGTTTTTTACCCTATTTGGTTGCATTATGCCGCAATTGGTCTCGTTGCCAATATATGGTAAGGTTTTTTGTAAAGCTGTTTTTAAACAAATATTATTTTGCTCTTTTTGTGTTACGTATTTTTCAAGAATTTTTATGGCTTCATTACTGTTGTTTTTAGCAAATAAAAACCCTTTTTGGGTTGCTTTAACTAATGAAGCATATGCTTTTGAGTTGTGTTGTATGTTACTATGCTTGGTAAGCATTACAGGCGAATATCCGTAGGGTATGTTATAATCACTTAACCTAAAATGGGTTAATGCTATGCCCTTTTTTTCTGCTTCAACGCCTTCCCAGTTGTCAAATATCCATGTGGCATCTGCATTACCTTGTAGTAATGTATTCCAAATACCTAACTTTTCGGGGTAGGTTAATTGTATGTTGCCGTTTCCTCCATTGTTTTTTATCATTTGTATAACAATATGGTCTTCATAACGAGCTTTGTAAGAAGCATATATTTTACCATCCAACTGTTTAGGTAAAATAATTCCCGATGATTGTAAACAAACTATACTGCTTAAATCGGTTTGTAACAGGGCATAAATAGCAACGGCATCTACTTTATTGGGTTTATTGTTTAAACTAATAACTGTTTCGAATGGTGCAATAGCTACTTGTGCTTGATTTAGTTCTAACTTTTTACCTGGTGTTAAAGCATAATGGTCGTCCGCAGGGTTTAAAAACTGTACTTCTAATCCATTTTGGTTATAAAAACCTTTTTCTTTGGCCACTAACAAGCCAATGTGGTTGGCATTTGGAGTCCAATCTAAAGCGATATTTAATTGCATGTTAAAAAGTAGTTTTGGTTTTTACAAAATTAACTCCCGCCTGTTTATTCCTGCAATTACTTTAACATTCTCTTATTTTAAAGTAATAAATCTTTAAAGCCTAGTTTGGTGTTTTTTCAAGTGCTTGTCCCTTTAAAGTTTCATTAAATACTCCGTTATGGTAAACCAAATGTCCGTTTACAAAAGTGTGGGTTATTACCGAATTAAATGTAGTGCCTTGTATAGGTGACCACCCACAATGGTATAAAATATTAGATTGATTAACTGTATAAGATTTTTTTAAATCTACCATTACCAAATCTGCTTTGTAACCTTCTCTTACAAAGCCTCTTTGGTATATATCGTACAAAATTGCAGGATTATGGCACATTTTTTCTGCAATTACTTCTAACGAAATTTTCCCTTGATGGTAAAGCTCTAACATGATATTTAAAGAATGTTGTATAATTGGAGCACCAGACATTGCTTTAAAGTATGGCTGCATTTTTTCTGACAACGTGTGTGGTGCATGATCGGTTGTAATCAGGTCAATATGATTGGTTAATAATGCTCGCAACAATCCCTCTTTGTCTTTTATGGTTTTAATTGCTGGATTCCATTTAATTAGTGTTCCCAATTTTTCATAATCCTGATCGTTAAACCACAAATGATGTACCGATACTTCAGTGGTTATTTTTTTTTCTTTTAATGGTACGTTACTTTCAAATAAGTGGGTTTCTATTTCAGTACTTAAATGTAAAATATGCAACCGTGTTTGGTGTTTTTTAGCAATTTCTATGGCTTGTTTGGATGCCTCATAACAAGCTTGTTGGCTTCTAATAGTTGGATGAAATTTAATAGGCACATCCTCACCATATTTCTCTTTATAACTTGCTTCGTTTTGCTCTATCCATTCCTCTTTTTCCGAATGTATAGCTATGATTGACTTGCAATTTGCAAATAATTTATCCATAATTTCAGGATTATCGGCAAGTAAGTTTCCTTTTTTAGAAAAATACAACCCATCATCCGTAACCCCTAAAAGCTTACTAGTATCTAAAGCCAAAACCTCTTCTAAATTATCTGCATTTACCCCTAGTAAAAAACCATAGTTAGCTAATGATTTTTGAGAGGCTATTTGGTACTTTTGGTTTAATAAATCTAACTGGAGTACATTAGGCTGGGTATTAGGCATATCTATAAACGAAGTAACACCACCGGCAACTGCTGCCTTACTTTCGGTATATAAATCTCCTTTGTGGGTAAGTCCTGGATCCCGAAAATGTACCTGACAATCAATGATTCCAGGAAATAAATGCAATCCTGTACCATCTATTACTTTTGCAGTGTGGTCATTTATATTTTGGTTAATTTTATCAATATAACCATTATTAATTAATACATCTGAGGTTTGTATTTTTCCTTCGTTAACTAATTGTACGTTTTTAATTAAAATTTTGGGAGTCATTATCAAATAAATTCTTTTTAAAATGCTTTTTCAAATATAGTTTAGCATTTTAATAAATAAACTATGTTTAAGATTACATTAATTTGTTAACAAATAAAAAAGTTGTAATTACATAAATTATTACTTATGGCAAAATTTGTAAAATTTATTAAAAGAGTATTAAGTTTAATATAACTACCTCAACAACGAAAAATGCGATTTAAAGGTTTGTTTTTGGTTATTTGTATTAATATATTACAATACAAACCAATAGCTGGTGGCTAGTAGTGGATGTCCTTTATAAGTGCTATCCCATTCGTTTACCTTATGCTATATAGGAGTGCACAAATTGTCATTAATTTAAATTTTTATTATATCCTTGAGGAAAAAATTCGACCAGCGATGTTTCAACAGCGAAAATTGATTGTTAGTTAATAGTTGATGTCGAGACGAAGTAAAGCTCGTCTCGATGCAGACCAAAGCGTCTGCAGTTGGTGAAATAGTCGACTTTTGAACAGCGATAATTGTTGAGTCGTTGAATTGTTGAATCGTTGAAGAGCCTACCCTGAGCCTGCCAAAGGGTTGAATCGAAAACGGTGGTCGATGGTCGATGGTCGAGAAAAACATTTCCAAACTTTAAATCGAAAAAAATCTAAAAAATTAAAAAGCTTACCCTTAGCCTTTCACTAGATTGAGTTGACTTTCGACCAGCGATGTTCGACCAGCAAAAATTGTTGAGTCGTTGAACCGTTGAAGCGTTGAGTCGTTGAAACAAGAATCGAAAATCGAAAATCGAAAATCGGGAATCGAAAAACAATTTCAAATTTCAAATTTCAAACCTTCAAATCATTTTATCATCCCATTCGCTTATCCGCTAATTTTCAAATTCGCTCATCCTCAAATCCTCTCTCCTATTTTGTTTTTGAAATCGTTAACAAAGTTTTACCTTTGCAGCCGCAACTAAAACCTTTTCGATGAACAAAATTTATTTGGACCACGCAGCTACTACCTATGTAAAACCGGAAGTGATTGAGGAAATGACCCAAGTTTTGGTGCAGTTTGGCAATCCGAGTTCTACCCACAGCTTTGGCAGAAGTGCCAAAAGTTTGATTGAAAGTAGCAGAAAGCAAATTGCAGCATTGTTAGGAGGCAAAGCCAAAGAAATTTTGTTCAATTCCTGTGCTACCGAAGGCAACAACTGGATCATTCAACAAGCGGTAAAATCGTTGGGAGTGACCAGGATTATCTCTTCGGAAATGGAACACCACGCAGTGTTGTATCCGGTAAAAGCATGGCAAAAAGAAGGCATTGCAGTAGAGTTTGTAAAGGTGTTGGCAGATGGCCAATTAGATTTGGTTCATTTAGAAAGTTTGTTGCAAAACAACCAACCTACTTTGGTGAGCTTGATGCACATTAACAACGAAACCGGAATTATCAACGATTTGGTGGGCATCGGAAATTTGTGTAAACAATACGGTGCGTATTACCATGCCGACATGGTACAATCGGTAGGGAAATACCCTATTAATTTGGCAGAATTACCTGTTGATTTTATGGTAGCTAGTGCCCATAAATTTCACGGTCCAAAAGGTGCAGGATTGGTATATGTAAAAAGTCCGTTGGTGTTGCAACCTACCATTTTGGGTGGAGAACAAGAAAAAGGGTACCGAGCAGGTACCGAAGCTCCGCATCAAATTGTGGGAATGGCCAAAGCTTTGGAATTGTCGTACGAGCATTTAGAAGCAGAACGTACCCACATCCAAGCATTGAAACAGTACACCTTAGAGCAATTGCAACAACATTTGCCGGGAACAGAGCCTAATGGCAACCCGGAAATGACTACATACAACATTTTAAATGTGCGTTTGCCACTTTCTGCTGAAAAAGCAAGTATGTTGTTGTTTGCGTTGGACATGAAAAATATTGCCATTTCTCGTGGAAGTGCTTGCCAATCGGGCAGTGGAAAACCATCGCATGTATTGGCATGTTTTTTAAACGAAGAACAAGGAGCCAAACCTAACATTCGTATTTCTTTTGCAGAAAACAACACCAAAGAAGAAATCGATTATTTGGTAGCTGCTTTAACGGAAGCTTAATTTTATTTGTTATTACATGATCTCTAGGCTAGGTTGTTAAGTGGTTAAAAAAGGATCTAAAAAACATAAAGGATCTAAAAAATATAAAGGATCTAAAAAATCTAAAAAAGCAAAAAAATCTAAAGGATTTAAAGAAGCGAAAAAATCAAAAGAGTCTAAAAGAGTCAAAAATTTTATAGGTTTTTTTATTCAAGTAGCACTTGGTAACCTAGGTTACAAAACTATTGCACGGAACCAACTACTTTAGCTCATTAAATTTTAGTTTCATGCGTTGGTTTTTATTTTTTTGGATGAGTTTTTTGGCTATTGCCCAAACTTCTGACTTTCCGTATACCCTACAAATTACTCCGATTGCCAATACCAATTTACCCGGTTTGCATTCGTATGCCTTTGGCATGTGGCAAAACAAATGGGTTTTTATTGGTGGTAGGTTAGACGGCATCCATGCCAGACAACCTTTTAATGCCTTTCCGGCAAATAGCAGCAACACCATGCTTATAGTGTACCAACCCAGCACCAATCAAATTTGGACTCGCTCGGTAAACGAATTGGCAGTAGGCTTGAAAGAGCAACTACAAAGCACCAACATGAACTTTTACCAGGATGGCAATCATTTGATTATTGTCGGGGGTTATAGCTTTGCAGCCTCAGTAAACGACCACATTACCCACAACAAATTAACCACCATCGATTTGTCGGTTTTGGTGCCTGCTATTCAAAACAATAGTGCAATAGCTTCGGCTTTTAAACAAATTACCAACGAAAACTTTGCCATTACAGGCGGACAATTAGGGAAAATAGACAACACCTACTACTTGGTAGGTGGCCACCGATTTGATGGCAGATACAACCCAATGGGCAATCCTACTTTTACACAAACTTATTCCAACCAAATACGAAAGTTTCAATTGGACTTAAATAGTACAACTTTAGCCATAAGTAACTACGAAGCCATTACCGACCCGGTACATTTGCGAAGAAGAGACTACAACTTGGTACCACAGGTTTTTGCCAATAACCAATTGGGGTATTTGATTTCTTCGGGAGTGTTTCAGGCAAATGCCGATTTGCCTTTTTTGTATCCGGTAGAAATTAAAGCAACCGGACATGAAGCCATTACTTCGTTTAACCAATATTTGAGCAATTACCATTCCGGTAAAGTAGGTTTGTGGGATGCTACCCAGCAAAAAATGCACAGCTTGTTTTTTGGAGGCATTAGCCAGTATTACTACCAAAACAATACGTTGATTCAAGACGATCAAGTGCCTTTTGTTAAAACCATTAGTCGGGTTACCCGAAGCCAGAATGGCACCTATCAAGAATTTAAGTTTGCTCAAGAAATGCCTGCCTTAAAGGGAGCAGGAGCCGAATTTATTCCGAATTTAAACTTGCCTCACTTTAGCAATGAAGTATTGAAATTAAACGAAATTACTGCAGATGAGTTTGTGATTGGTCATTTGTATGGTGGTATTTTAAGCACTACCATCCATCCGTTTAGTAACAATGCCACTAGTACCCAAACCCAAGCAGATGCCAGTTTGTACGAAGTAAAATTGGTAAAGGACACCACTTTAGGTGCCCAAGCCTTAGATGGCAAAAACCCTTTTACCGTAAAAGTATTGCAAAACCCAATTAAGCAATCTACTTTTCGTATTGGATTTTCTTTACCATATGTGGCCAACCTATCTTACTTTATCACCAGTTTTGATGGCAAACTCTTGGCCGAAGGCGAAATTGAAGACCATACCCAAGGCTATCAAGAAATGAATTTTGCTTTGAACCCAAGTATTCAAACCGATTTTATTTTAACCATGGTGTTGGACCATAAATATTATGTGAGCCAAAAAATTTTGTGGAGAAGGTAATTACCACCTTCCGGTAACCTTTAAATTAAACACCCTAGTGGTCATAAAGTTAGGAACCCCGTATTGGTTTTTGGTGTACACATCTCGAACCCAGGTGTTGGTAATGGCATTTTGGTTGTTGAACATATTGAAGATTTCAAATCCAACACTTAAATCTTTCCATTTTTTCAACCAATGTTTGTCTGCACGAAGTTCGTTTCGGTCGGTCAACACATAAAAGAAACCAATATCAGCTCTGCGGTAATCACGCAAACGCAATTGGTAGTCGTACGGATCGGCATACGCTGGGGAACCTCCGGGCAAACCAGTATTGTACACCAAATTCAAATACAACTTCAAGCTAGGAAATTTAGGAACATAATCTTGAAACAACACAGCAAACTTCAGTCGTTGGTCGGTTGGACGATCGATAAAACCACGGTTATTTTGGTTTTCTTGGGTTTTCATGTAGCCAAAAGTAAACCAAGATTCCGTTCCGGGTACAAATTCTCCATGCAATCGCATGTCTAAACCGTATACATAAGCTTCTGCCTCATTATTGGCACGATAGCGAATTCGAACGTTATCTAAAGTATAAGTATTTACATCACTTAAATCTTTGTAGTACACTTCAGAAATCAACTTAAAGGGTCGGTTATTCCACTGAAAGCCATATTCGTTGCTCAAGATGTAATGAATAGATTGCTGGGCTTTTACATTGGGTTGTACTACCCCATCAAAATCTCTCATTTCTCGATACATTGGTGGTTGGTGGTACACCCCAACTGCCAAACGAAACAACAAATCTTTGTCTTCCGGTTTAAAAGCCACTTGGGCTCTCGGACTAAACACTACTTGTGAATTACTTGCAATATTTCTTCCGGAAACTTCCCAAGCATGCATACGTACCCCTGCATTAAACCACCATTGGTTTCTGGTTTCGGAGGTGCGATAACTCCATTGTGCAAAACCGGTATAACGGTTGATTTGCACAAAATTGGTAGAACGAATGTTTTGGTATGGAACCAAGGGACCGGTGTAAGGATTATAAGGTTGGTCATTTACCGGCAAATCGATACTTGGAGGGTTTAAAGAAAATCCTGCAGAGTCAATTACTTCCCACTCCACCAAGCGGTCACGCAAATCTTCTCGGGTATATTTAAAAGCCCATTGCAGTTGGTGCTCCTTGATTTTGTGGTTTCCTTTGATTTCTGAGTTAATAATCAAGCCATCCAAATCGTTTCGAGCATGGTTTAATTGCGAACCAACACCTCTTGTAAACACCACTCCACCAAAAGTTTCCGAACCAATGTTGGTATCTACTTCTCCCAACCTATAAAAAGCTGCAATATCAAAGTATTCTTGCTCAGTAGTATGGTATATGGAATTGGTAAACTGAAAATCGTTGTTTTCATTTAAGAAAAACTGATTTTTGATGGCTCCAAATCGAGTAATATATTGCGTTTTTTCCTGACCTTGGTAAAATATTTGTAAGGCAATTGGTTCGTCAATCGTACCGAAATTGGTTTGACGAAATAAAGGTTGGTAATCGTATTTGTTTTGCGAAAGATTCCCTAAAAAGCTATGCTGCCATTTGGTGTTAGGCGTATACGTAATAAACGTTTGCACATCTGCAAAAAGAGGTCGGAAGTTGGTTTGTGTTTCCTGGCTATTTACCAACAAAGAGTTATCGCGGTAACGAATTCCGGTAACTGCTGTCCATTTTTCATCTTTAGAAACCAAATCTACCGATGCGGCACCTCCTAAAAAGCTACCTTCAAAACTTGCTCCAAATCGAGTAGGCTTTCGGTAGGTAATATCCAATACCGACGACAATCTGTCTCCGTATTTTGCCTGAAAGCCACCTGCACTAAAATCCACATTAGAAACCAAGTCAGAATTCACAAAACTCAAACCCTCCTGTTGTCCGGAGCGAATTAAAAACGGACGATACACTTCAATATCATTTACATACACCAAGTTCTCATCGTAATTTCCACCTCTTACTGCGTACTGCGTACTTAATTCGCTGTTAGAATTTACCCCTCCAAAGGTTTTCATGATGTTTTCTACTCCTGCATTGGCTCCCGGTATTTTACGAATGGTAGCAGGGTCAATGGCTTGCATTCCCTCTACCCTTTTGCGATTACTGGCAGTAATTACAACTTCTCCTATTTGCTGCTTGTCGGTAAGCATTTTAAAATTATACACATATTCCTCGTTAGGTTTCAATTGAACTTTTAATTCCACTCGTTTGAGGATTACGTGTAAAAACAAAATGGTTAACTTTTGGTTGGCAGGGACTTCTAACAAATAAAACCCACTGGCATCGGTGGTGGTTCCTTTGTCTTTTTCGTAAGTAACTGCAACTTGATCCACCGGTTGGTTGTTTTCATCTAAGATAACTCCTTTGATACGAGCGGTTTGTGCAGTGACACTAAAAATACTAAGCAGACTTATTAGGAAAAAAAGGTATTTCAAAACTTATGGTTTGGAATTGGTTTGAAAAAAATGTGTTTCAAATATAGTAGAATTTCCCACATTATCTTCTACAACAAGTTTCAAATCGTTTTTTCCTTCTTGTACTTTGCCATCAACAAACGCATGAAATAGTAAATTGTCTTTGTATTCGTACTCCATCAAAATCCATTTGCCATTCAAATAAGCATTAAATGTTTTGATCCCACTTCCTTGGTCTGATATTTTTACTTGTAACTGACTATTGTTGGATAGCCACTCACCCTCCTTAAAATTGGCCAGTTGAATGTTGGGAACTATTTTATCTTCTAAAATTTGGTAATTGCCCAATCTGCGAACATAGGCTACTCGGGTGCCATTCTTCATTAACTCGGCTTTTTCGAAAATCGGTTTAGAGTTATCCATATAAGCCAAGTAACTTTGAGGTGACCAACCTACTTTTTCCGGATCAAAAGTTAAGGTGATAAAACCATGCACCGGGACTTTTTTATGGTGTAGCTTTAGTTTTCCGTCTAGGTATTGCAAATCTAATTTGGTGTCTTCATACAAAGTTTTTGCAGGAATCATCACTTCAAATGGACCTACTTCAAATATTTCATCTCTACTCTTTTTTAACACAAACCCTTTAGTTTCGTCTTTTTTTGGTGCCATTTCTGTAGCATCAAAAACGATAGGCAACAACACTACCGAAGTATTTTGATGAAAATCAGAAACTTCAATTTTTATTTGATAGGTTTTGTTGGGAGCAATTTCTAACCATCCAAAATTATTGTGCTTTTTTACCATAGGAATGAGGACATCATTGGATAAAAACAGTTTTTGAAATTTATTTCCTGTTTCGGTAAAATATTCGTAATCCAGATAATAATTCAAATACCTACTGTGGTCAAAAGCAAAACGATCAAACTGCATTTCTAACAAGGTTTTGCCATTGCAAGAAGCTTTGATTTGGTACACTCCATTTTTACCATAACTTAAATTAGATTGGTCAAAACATTGAATACCTAATCCAATTTTTCCCTTTGCTCGAATGGTTTTGGCGGTAATGATCCCTCCTGCATTTTGTGTAAAGGTGACCAACGAAGGTTGCTGTAATCCATTTACCGAGGCTTGTTCCTCTAAAGGATATACTCTCAAAGCAACGATATTTGGTTTTTTTTGGTCTTGCACTTGCATGTCAAAACCAAACAACATCGGGTTAATGATTTCTTCGGTTTTGGTATCTCTAATTTCAAAATGCACATGGGGTCCTCCACTACTTCCGGTATTTCCGGATAAGGCAATCAACTCTCCCTTATTTACTTTGATTTGGTATGGATCTGGAAATAATTCAATTTCAAAAGTTTGGTTTAAATACTGTAACCCTTTTACGTATTCTTCTATTTTATCGGCATATTTGTCTAAGTGAGCATATACCGTGGTATATCCATTTGGATGATCGATGTACAATACTTTTCCGTAACCGTAAACCGATACTTTTATACGGGATACATACCCTTCGTCAATAACATACACTGGCAATCCTGTTTTTTGTTGGGTGCGAAAATCTAATCCGGAATGAAAGTGGTTGGTACGCAATTCCCCAAAGCTACCTGACAAGGAAAGAGGAATATCCAAAGGCTTTTGATAGTCCCAAAACCTTTGGTTTTGAGCCAATAATATTTGACTGATTAATAAACTACCAACTAAGAAAAATCGTTTGGTTAAAAATATAAATATCTTCAAACGTACAATCATGAGAAATTAATTTGCAGGAAACCGATAGGAATCCTAAATTTGTAAAATGATAATGATTTAAACATTCATGAGTAAACTTAATGAATTTGTTCAAGATATAGAAGCTAGTGTTCAAAAATTGTTCCAAAAAATGGACACTTTAGAACAGCAAAACTTGCATCTAAATCAGCAAATTCAAGTGTTAGAAGAAAGCAAAGGCAATTATTTAAACCAAATTGAGTCTTTGCAAAATGAGGTAAAAGCGTTAAAAATGTCTAATTCGTTATTGGGTAGTGAAGAATTTAAAAGAGATACAAAACTCAAAATAAATGCATTGGTTAAAGAGATTGATTTTTGTATCCACCAATTATCAGATTAAGAAATGGAGGAAAAACTCAAAATTAAAATTTCCATTGCCGACAGGGTTTATCCTTTAACGGTACATCCTTCGCAAGAAGAAAGTTTGAGAGCAGCTTCTAAAAAAATTGATCTGATGATCAAGCAATTTGAACAAAATTATGCCGTAAGAGATAAGCAAGATGTATTGGCCATGTGTGCCCTACAGTTTGCAGCTCAGGTAGAACAAAAATCTGGTACTTTTGTTGAAAATGGCGATGCCATAGAAAACAAACTAGCAGAAATTACCGAGAGCATTGCTGCATATTTAGAAAAATAATACGTTCTTAACAAATACGCATTACGAAACTACCCACATTATTATCTTTATTGATAAACTCAACATTAAACAATTAAAATGAGTGAATCATCGTTACTATAGTAGGCCATTCATCGCATTGGAAACTTGAACAACGAGTTAACTCAAAACTTGTATTTACGAGTTTATCCAATCAATAATGTGGGTTTTTATTTATATATATATTAAAACTATGGAAAACACACCTTTATTAATCATCATCGGAATTGTTGGGATGGCAGTAGGATTTGCTATCTCTAAGATTTTAGAAAAAAATAATGTTTCAAACCTCATTAAAAATGCCAAAAAAGAAGCAGCATCTATCTTAAAAGATGCAAAAGTAGAGGCGGAAAACATTAAAAAAGACAAGTTATTACAAGCCAAAGAAAAGTTTTTGGAATTAAAAACAGAACACGAAAAAGAAATCTTGGCTCGCGACAAAAAAATGGCAGAAGTGGAAAAAAGGGTTCGTGATAAAGAATCGCAAGTTTCTTCTGAATTGGCCAGAGCAAAAAAATCTGCGGATGATTTTGAGACCAAAACCCAGGAATATGAAAACCGATTAGAAACCTTAGGTCGTAAGCAGTTAGAGTTAGATAAAATGCATAAAAACCAAATCGAACAATTGGAAACTATTGCAGGTTTATCAGCAGACGATGCACGTGAGCAATTGATTGAAAGCTTAAAAGCAGAAGCCAAAACAAGTGCCATGGCATTGATTCAGGAAACCATTGAAGAAGCAAAATTAACAGCCCAACAAGAAGCTAAAAAAGTAATCATCAACACCATTCAACGTGTGGGAACCGAGGAAGCAGTAGAAAACTGTGTATCGGTATTTAACATTGAAAGTGATGATGTGAAAGGTAGAATCATCGGTAGAGAAGGTAGAAATATTCGTGCCTTAGAAGCTGCAACAGGTGTTGAAATTATCGTAGACGATACTCCGGAAGCTATCATCTTGTCATGCTTTGATCCGGTAAGAAGAGAAATTGCTCGTTTGTCCTTACATAAATTGGTAACCGATGGTAGAATTCACCCTGCACGTATTGAAGAAGTAGTTGCCAAAACCACCAAACAAATTGAAGACGAAATTATTGAAGTTGGAAAACGAACCGTAATCGATTTGGGAATCCACGGATTACATCCGGAATTGATTAAGATTGTTGGTAGAATGAAATACCGTTCGTCTTACGGACAAAACTTGTTGCAACACTCCAGAGAGGTAGCCAAACTTTGCGGTATCATGGCTGCAGAATTAGGCTTGAATGTGAAATTAGCTAAAAGAGCAGGATTGTTACACGACATTGGTAAAGTACCGGAAACCGAAAGCGAATTGCCACACGCCATCTTAGGAATGCAGTGGGCAGAAAAATATGGAGAAAAACCTGAAGTATGCAATGCTATTGGTGCACACCATGATGAAATTGAAATGAAGTATTTGATTTCACCTATCATACAAGTGTGCGATGCTATTTCTGGTGCTCGTCCGGGTGCACGCAGACAAGTAATGGATTCATACATCCAACGTTTGAAAGATTTAGAGTCGGTTGCTTTTGGATTCCAAGGAGTGAAAAATGCGTATGCCATCCAAGCAGGTAGAGAGCTTCGTGTAATTGTAGAAAGTGAAAAAGTGAGCGATGAAATGGCTGGCAAATTATCATTTGACATTTCCCACAAAATCCAAACCGAAATGACCTACCCTGGTCAGGTGAAGATTACTGTTATTCGAGAAACTAGAGCTATTAATATTGCTAAGTAAAGAAATAAAAATTAAGCCACCTTCGGGTGGCTTTTTTATTGTGAAATAGGATAGCTTTTAAAGTTGTATTTAAAATTGTATCTACCAATGAAATTTAGACTCACTCAAAGACAATTCCTTCAATGCTTGTTGGTATTCGTTTATCACTTGTTGGATGATTTCTTCTACCGGTTGAATTTGATGTATCAAACCTGCTATTTGTCCGATTTCCAATTCGCCTTCTTCCAAATCACCTTCAAACATTCCTCTTTTCGCTCTTGCTCTACCCAACAAAGCTTTTAGCTCTTCTGCATTAGTTCCTTTATCATACAAAGCTTTCACCTCATTAAAAAATTTATTTTTTACCAATCTAACCGGAGCCAATTCTTTCAAAGTTAGTTGTGTATCCCCTTCTTTCACCTCAACAATCACTTGTTTAAAGTTTTCATGGGCTGAACTTTCTACACTTGCTGCAAATCGGCTTCCCATTTGTACTCCATCTGCACCAAGTACCATTGCTGCCAACATGCCTCTACCGGTGGCAATTCCCCCAGCAGCAATCAAAGGAATTTGCAAATGTTCCTTCACCATAGGGATGAGGGTTAAGGTAGTGGTTTCCTCTCTCCCATTATGTCCTCCTGCTTCAAAACCTTCGGCAACTAATGCATCTACCCCTGCTTCTTGGGCTTTTAAGGCAAACTTAGAGCTACTCACTACATGCACCACTGTAATGCCATGCGATTTTAAATAAGAGGTGTAAGTCTTCGGATTTCCTGCAGAAGTAAACACAATTTTTACGCCTTCCTCCACAATAATTTGGATGATTTCCTCCAAGTTTGGATACAACATCGGGATGTTTACCCCAAAAGGTTGGATGGTAGCCTTTTTGCATTTTTGGATATGCTCTCGCAAAATCTCCGGATACATGGACCCCGCACCAATCAAACCGAGTCCGCCATGGTTGCTTACTGCACTTGCTAATTTGTAACCGCTATTCCAAATCATCCCACCTTGGATGATGGGATATTTGATGCCAAATAATTGGGTAATTTTATTCATACGTTTCATTTGAAAGCATAAATATATAGAAAACTCTTGGTATGGTTGTTGGTTGATGTATTATAAGACTTTTTACTATTTACTATTCACTTTTCACTACTCACTTTTCACTAAATAAACTATATTTGAAACACTACATTTTTTAATTTTTTACTTATGTGGAGATTTATCCTTTTTTGGTTGTTGCTTACCACAATGGTGGATGCACAAAACACTTATGATATTATTTTTAGCAGTCCGAACCATGATCAGGTTTGCAAACCGTGTTTGGATGCCTTTATGCGAAAACCAAAGGAGACCCAATTTTCTGTAAAGCGAGAAGGAGCAAATTTATTTTTAGAAATCAACAACAAAGAATGGTTGAAGCGATTGGTCCAACATCCTGATGATGGAATCGCTATTGACGTGGTAAGTAAAGATCGATATCGATGTAATGAAACTTTAGAAGAAAAACAAATCAAAGGTGTTTTGCTCAAACCATTGTATGGCAATCGGGTAACAGATGCCTTAAAACCACATGGTACCAATTTATATCGATTATTGGTTGGCAGGTTAACTCCTGATCAAATGCAAAAAGAATTGGAGTACAATATTTTGTTTTTAAGTCAAAAACGTTTGTGCAGATACCAAGTGATTTACAACTTAGCTTCCTACCCATGGGATTTACTGGATATGGGAATGTACTTGGACACCATTACATACCAAAACCAAGCCATTCAAAATAAAGGAAAAGACTACATCCTTAAACACAAAACCATCACTTTTAAAGTACCCTTTGAAAAAAATAAGTCCACTTATTCTGCTACTGATATCAAACCTTTATACGATTCGTTACGGTTAACCGATTACACCATACAAACCATTCAAATCAAAGGGTATTCGTCTGTAGAAGGCACTACCGAACGCAATTTGGAGTTACAACAACTTCGTGCCAAAAGTATTGCCGATGCTTTGCAATCGTTTCAAAAGCCAAACATCAAAACGGAAGTAACTTCTTCTGAAAACTGGGTAGAGTTTTTTAACGACCTACCTAATACCAAATATGCAGATTGGAAGACACTTTCCAAAGAACAAATCAAAGCCAAATTGGTGGGGAATATTTCCAAAGAATTGGAACCAATTTTACAGATGCATCGCAAAGCAGTGGTTAGATTGGAGTTAGAAAAAATAGACAGATATGAGTCCTTATCGGGGGATCAATTGGTAGCTAAATTCAACCAAGCAATTCAATCGGATCAATTGGCAGAAGCGAGAGAGATTCAAAATTCAATTTTTAAAAAAATGAAAGCCCAAACGATTTCTCCTACCTTATTGGAAAAATTGCAACTTCCAAAACAAATTAAATACGTAGGATTTATCAACAACAATGCAGCATTTAGAGCGATGTTGGATGTACAAGAATCCTTGATTGTTTATAATCAGTTGTTGGAATTGGAAAAATTAGCTCCCAAAGATGACAAAGTAAAATACAATTTAGCAGCCCTAAAAATTAAATTATGGCGATATAAAGCACTAGAAGTGAAGGAAGCTGATTTAAAAACACAAATCACTGATTTAAAAAAGTTTGGAATTTCCACCATTTTAATCGACCGAATGTTATTGAATATGCACATCATTAAAGCAGAAAACCAAATGCTAAGTAGAGACTATAAAAACAAAGACCTCTCCGTTGCTTTTATAGAAACTACCTATAAAAAAATTCCACTTTCGGATTTTGACTATTTGAGCTTGGCACAGTTTTTTAGTTATTATGCCAACATAGATAAAGCCGTTGTTTTATTGGACAAGAAATCGAGACAAATTGATATTGATGAAGATTTGTTGTTTTATTACCTCAACCTAACCTTGATTAACAAAGAATTGATGGAAAAAGAGGACTACAGAACTATTTTACTCAATGCCAATACCATTAATCCGAAAAGATTTTGCCGTATGTTTGATGCAATCGACAAAGGTGGTGTAACCTTTCAAATGTTAGAAAATGATTTTCTACGTGGGGTGTATTGTGAAGGGTGTAGATAAGGGTTGATGGTTGATGGTTTTCACTTTTCACTTTTCACTTTTCACTTTTCACTCTTCACTACAACCTATACCCCACTCCAACTTTAACCAAGTTGATGTTTTGCAAGTAAGGGTTGTTAAAATTCCCTGATTTAGAGAATTGGATAAAATCGTAATGGGCATGAAAATACCATTTAGGACTCACTTCTAACGAAAAACCAGCTATTGCATTGATGCCATACTTGGTTTCGGTGCCTTCCGGAAAAAAGGTAAAGTTATTGCCATTGGTAAAAAATGTTACCGCACTATAGCCTACTCCCACTATTGGATGAAACTTAGGCAATGAAGGTAGAAATAATTCTCCAAACACTCTTGGCTGGAGTGTCCATACCAGCACATCAAAATTGGTAGCTAGGTCCTCTATACGCTCTTTGTCTTGGAACAATCCGGTATGCAAAGAAACCCCAGTTTTAAAAGATACGTTTTCCCAAAAAACATATTTGGTTCCTACTTCAAACAATCCATCAAAATTGGCTCCAACTAAATTTTGATCTACCAAAATTGGGTAATTTACTTCGATACTCCAATTGGTATTTTGGGCACTTAAGCCAAAAGTTAATAACAAAAAACAATATATTTTTTTCATGTGATAAATTTTAGAATATAATAATTAACGTGAGTTCGATATAAATTAAATAGTTTGTGAGAAACACTTTGTGGTATTTTGTGACTTCTTTGTGACTTTTGTGCTACAACAAAAATAGCTATAACACAAAATGCACTAAGTATACACAAAGTTACACAGAGA
>CAZAHJ010000043.1:0-17465 GCA_964485115.1 uncultured Flavobacterium sp. | reverse complement strand
GGACTCCCTTTTCAACAATTTTGTTCCTGAAATTGATATGGAATACACTTTACAAATCACTTACCAAGGGGAAGTTTTTGAAGCAAAAGAAATCATGATGAAAACTCCTAGTATTTTGAATGTGGAGCAAAACAACAATGCAGGAATTTTACAGGAAGATATTGAGGTGAAATTCTTCTTTCAGGACATCGTAAACGAAACCAACTTTTATAAAGAAAAATACGAAGTTGCTTTTCAGGATTTGCCAATTTATAGATTGGTGCAAGACCGTTTTCAGGCAAATAATTTGATGTTTGGCAATTATTTTAATGAAAAATTAGAACCCGGACAAGAAATCACTTTTACCTTAACCGGGGTTTCGCAAAGACATTACAATTACTTGAGAGTTTTGTTAAGTGTGGCAGGTAGTAGCTCCGGAAGTCCGTTTCAGGCACCTCCGGGAACAGTTAGAGGCAACTTGATTAACAAAACCAACCCGAATAATTTTGCTCTTGGCTATTTTTATGCAGGAGAAACGGATAAGTTTACCTATACCATTCAAAATCCATAAAAAACAATATTAAATATTCCTACTATTTAAATAATAAATTATCTATCCATATAAAATAAGTCAGAATTACAAATACTCACTCATTGGAGAATGTTTTATTACTAAATTTGTCATTTATTTTACATGAATTTTGAAGTAATTTCTGCCTTTCAACCCACTGGAGACCAGCCTTTAGCTATCGAGCAATTGGCTAAAGGCATCCGAACTGGGGAAAAATATCAAACGCTTTTAGGAGTCACCGGCTCCGGCAAAACCTTTACCATGGCACATGTAGTGCAAGAGGTACAAAAACCAACCCTAGTACTGGCTCACAACAAAACTTTGGCTGCACAATTGTATTCAGAATTCAAACAATTTTTTCCGAATAATGCGGTAGAGTATTTTGTTTCCTACTATGATTACTACCAGCCGGAAGCCTACATACCGGTAACTGGAACTTATATAGAAAAAGATTTATCCATCAACGAAGAGTTGGAAAAAATGCGTTTGAGCACTACTTCTTCCTTATTGTCCGGAAGAAGAGATGTATTGGTGGTAGCCTCCGTATCTTGTTTATATGGAATAGGAAACCCTGAAGAATTTCAAAAAAATATTGTTCCGGTAGCAGTTAATCAGGTGATTTCTAGAACCAAATTGTTGCAAAAATTAGTGCAAAGTTTGTATGCTAGGACAGAAGCTGATTTTTTACCAGGAAATTTCCGTGTGAAAGGTGACCGTATTGATGTATTTCCCGGATATGCCAACCAACCCTACAGAATTTCTTTCTTTGGAGATGAAATTGAGGAAATTTGTAGCTTCGATTTGGTTACAGGGCAAACCTTGGAACACTTTGACCAATTAAATATATATCCGGCCAATTTGTTTGTGACCTCACCGGATGTATTACAAAATGCCATTTGGGAAATCCAACAAGACTTAGTAAAGCAAGTAGATTATTTTAATAGTATTGGCAAAAATTTAGAAGCAAAAAGACTGGAAGAAAGAACACTTTTTGATTTGGAAATGATCAAGGAATTGGGATATTGTTCCGGTATCGAAAACTACTCCCGATATTTGGATGGTAGAGCTCCCGATACCAGACCTTTCTGTTTGTTGGATTATTTTCCTTCTGATTATTTGATGGTGATTGATGAAAGTCACGTAACCATTTCTCAAGTACATGCCATGTATGGTGGAGACCGTAGTAGGAAAGAAAACTTAGTAGAATACGGCTTTAGATTGCCCGCTGCAATGGACAACCGTCCGCTAAAGTTTGATGAATTTGAGCAATTGCAAAACCAAGTGGTATATGTTTCCGCAACTCCAGCAGATTATGAATTACAAAAATCAGGAGGTGTTTTTGTAGAACAAGTAATTCGTCCCACCGGATTGTTAGATCCTATTATTGAAGTTAGGCCTAGCCAAAACCAAATTGACGACTTAATTAACGAAATTCAAGAAAGAGTTGAGATTGATGAAAGAGTTTTGGTAACCACGCTAACAAAAAGAATGGCAGAGGAATTGACCAAATATTTGACCAAAATTTCTATCCGTTGTCGTTATATCCACAGTGATATTGATACCCTAGAAAGAGTAGAAATTATGCAAGATCTCAGAAAAGGCTTGTTTGATGTTTTGATAGGAGTAAACTTATTAAGAGAAGGTTTGGATTTGCCAGAAGTTTCGTTGGTAGCCATCTTAGATGCAGATAAAGAAGGTTTTTTAAGAAGTCATCGCTCATTGACTCAAACCGTTGGTAGGGCCGCAAGAAATGTAAACGGTAAGGCCATTATGTATGCTGATAAAATGACCAATAGCATGCAAAAAACCATTGAGGAAACCAATTACCGAAGAGAAAAACAAATGGCCTATAACACCAAGCATGGTATCCAACCAAAACCGTTGAACAAATCCATTGAAAACGCATTGAGTAAAAGTCCGATTTCTAGCTATCATTATGATAATTCTATAAACCATGCAGCAGATTTTAAAGAGGCTTATAACAGCAAAGAAGCCATCGACAAAAAAATTAAAGAAAACAAAAAATTGATGGAACAAGCAGCCAAAGAGCTTAATTTTATGGAAGCCGCAAAACATCGCGACATAATAAAAGAATTAGAGGAACAAAAAAAGAGTTTTACTCCCTAAAAATGATGAAATCCTAGTATTTTTACCAACTGAATTTTAAACCCAGTACAAATTATAACTTTTATGAAAAAAATCTTAGTAATCGCATCCATCTTGTTATTTATTGCTTGCAATAGTTTAGAAAAAGATGCTTATCGAGTTGAGGGTAATATTACCAATTTTGAAGAAGGAAAAGCCATCTATTTGGAAAAATTCAATGAAGAAACCATGCTTTTTGAACCATTTGATACTGCAAAAGTAAAAGATGGTAAATTTCAATTTGAAGGAAAAGTTGACAAAGAACCTTATATGTGCTATGTGCAAATGGAAGATGTTAACATGAAAGCAATGTTTATCATGGAACACGGAAAAATCCAATTGACTATTGATAAGGACAGTATGCAAAACAATAAAATTGGCGGAACTTTTAACAACGACGCTTTTCAAGAGTACAATGATTTTATGTTCCCTGTGTATGAGAAAATGAAAAATTTTCAAAAGCTTAATAACGACCGTATGAACAATGCCTATATGACAAATGACACAGTTGCATTGAATCAGTTACAAAAAGAGTATATGGTTTTAGGAGAAGAGCATGCCAAACAAAACTTGACATTTGTTCAAAAAAACACCAAAGCATTTGTGAGCATTTTAGTGTTGGAAAATATGATTAAACAACAAAGAGGAACTATCGAGGAGTTGCAAAAGGCATACGAAAATTTAGCCAAAGAAGTAAAAAAAACCAAACCAGGAAAAAAAGTTGGAGATATTCTTAAGGCAATGACAGGTGTTTCTGTTGGCAAACCAGCTCCCGATTTTAGTGGCCCAACACCTGATGGAACAACTATTTCTTTAAAAAACAGCTTGGGTAAATTAACCTTAATCGACTTTTGGGCTGCTTGGTGTGCTCCGTGCAGAAGAGAAAATCCAAATGTGGTAAAATTATATAACGAATTCAAAGACAAAGGATTTCAAATTATTGGAGTATCTTTAGATAATCCAGGTGAAGACCAAAAATGGAAAGATGCCATTGTTGCAGACAAACTAACTTGGCCTCAAATTTCTAATTTGCAAGGTTGGGCTGATCCTATTGCAAAAACCTACAATATTACCGGAATTCCTGCTACTTTTTTAGTAGATGCCAATGGAATTATCATAGCAAAAGATTTAAGAGGGGAAGAATTAAGAGCTAAAGTTGCAGAACTGCTAAAATAATACTCTGAAAACTAATCAACTAAAAAACATCGAAGTAAAAATAAGCCCTTCGATGTTTTTTTATGATTTTACCCTCCCAAAAACCAAAAACAATTCTATATTTGCACTCCACAACAGGGGAGATACTCAAGCGGCCAACGAGGGCAGACTGTAAATCTGTTGGGAAACCTTCGCAGGTTCGAATCCTGCTCTCCCCACAAACTTTTGAATAAGAATTTATCCGAAAGCTTGCTTTCGAGTAAATTTGTTTCAAAAGTTTGAGTAAGGTTTACCTTACTCAGGATCATGAAGCGAAGCGAAATAATCCTGCATGCGAATGGGTGGTTTCCTCAAGTTTGATTATGAATAAATTTTTATTCAAAAGATTGAGGTAGTATTGCCTAATTTAAGTGTAAAAGCGATATGATTCGCTATACCAATTTTAAGTTTATAATTTTAAATTTAAAATATTGCATTAGCCGGTGTAGCTCAGGGGTAGAGCGCTTCCTTGGTAAGGAAGAGGTCACGGGTTCAAATCCCGTCATTGGCTCAAATTTTTATTTACAAGAACACTAAATATATAACTAAGTTTTAAAATCAATTAAAATGGCAAAAGAAAATTTTAATCGTACCAAACCCCATTTAAATATTGGTACTATTGGTCACGTTGACCACGGTAAAACTACTTTGACTGCTGCAATTACTAAAGTATTGTTTGAGGCTGGATATTCTGGTACTCAAGCTAAGTCATTTGATCAAATTGACAATGCACCAGAAGAAAAAGAAAGAGGTATTACTATCAACACTTCTCACGTTGAGTATGAAACTGCTAACCGTCACTACGCTCACGTTGACTGTCCAGGTCACGCGGATTATGTAAAGAACATGGTTACTGGTGCTGCTCAGATGGACGGTGCTATCTTAGTAGTTGCTGCTACAGATGGTCCAATGCCACAAACTCGTGAGCACATCTTATTAGGTCGTCAGGTAGGTATTCCACGTATCGTTGTTTTTATGAACAAAGTGGACATGGTTGATGATGCTGAGTTGTTAGAATTAGTAGAAATGGAAATCCGTGATTTGTTGTCTTTTTACGAATATGATGGAGACAATGGTCCAGTTATCCAAGGTTCTGCTTTAGGAGCTTTAAATGGAGAAGGAAAATGGGTAGATACAGTTAAACAATTAATGGATGCTGTAGATGCTTGGATTGAAGAACCAGTTCGTGACAACCAAAAGCCATTCTTAATGCCTGTTGAAGACGTATTCACCATTACTGGTCGTGGTACTGTTGCTACTGGTCGTATCGAAACAGGTGTTGCTAACACTGGAGATCCTGTAGAGATCATCGGTATGGGTGCTGACAAATTAACTTCAACCATTACAGGGGTTGAGATGTTCCGTAAAATCTTAGATAGAGGTGAAGCTGGAGATAACGTTGGTTTATTGTTAAGAGGTATTGACAAAGCTGATATCCGTAGAGGTATGGTTATTTGTAAGCCAGGTTCAGTAAAACCACACGCTAAATTCAAAGCTGAGGTTTATATCTTGAAAAAAGAAGAAGGTGGTCGTCACACACCATTCCATAACAACTACCGTCCACAGTTCTATGTAAGAACTACTGACGTAACTGGTATCATTTCTTTACCAAGCGGAGTTGAGATGGTTATGCCAGGTGATAACTTAACAATTTCTGTTGATTTGTTAAGTCCAATCGCTTTATCAGTAGGTTTACGTTTCGCAATCCGTGAAGGTGGTAGAACTGTAGGTGCTGGTCAGGTAACTGAAATCTTAGACTAATCATATATTGTATATGAATCAAAAAGCCAATACTTAGGTGTTGGCTTTTTATCACAAACGGGTGTAGTTCAAGGGTAGAATAGCGGTCTCCAAAACCGTTGATGGGAGTTCGAATCTCTCCACCCGTGCAAATCTAATCGCAATGATAAAAGTTGTAAATTATATAACAGAAGCTTTTCAAGAGCTTAAAACAAACGTAACTTGGTTGTCTTGGTCAGAAGTACAAAGATATACTATCATTGTTGCATTGTTCTCTCTATTATTGTCGTTGGCAATTTGGGGTATCGATAGTGTATTTACCAAAGTAATTACTGGATTTCATAATTTGATAAACGGTTAATCATGTCTGATAATTCCTTAAAAAAGTGGTATGTAGTAAGGGCTGTTAGCGGTCAAGAGAATAAGGTAAAAACTTATATCGAGAACGAAATTAACAGATTGAACTTAGGGGATTATATTTCTCAAGTATTGGTGCCTACTGAAAAGGTGGTACAAGTGAGAGATGGAAAAAAAATTAGTAAAGACAAAGTTTACTTTCCTGGTTATGTAATGGTGGAAGCCAATTTAGCTGGAGAAGTTGCGCACATTATCAAATCAATCACAGGAGTCATTGGATTTTTAGGAGAAGTAAAAGGAGGGGATCCTGTGCCTTTGAGAATGTCGGAAGTAAATCGAATGTTAGGTAAAGTAGATGAATTGGCAACTAATATTGATAGTATGTCTATTCCATTTACTATCGGAGAAACTATTAAGGTTATTGATGGCCCATTCAATGGTTTCAATGGAACTATTGAAAAAATCAATGAAGAAAAGCGTAAGCTTGAAGTAATGGTGAAAATTTTCGGAAGAAAAACTCCATTGGAATTAAGTTTTATGCAAGTAGAAAAAGTATAATTTGTTACATTTTATAAACCGCATCTTTGCTTCCAATTGAAGATGTGCTAAATTTTTTAAACAATGGCTAAAGAAGTTAGTAAAGTAGTTAAACTACAAGTTAAGGGAGGTGCTGCGAATCCTTCGCCACCGGTTGGACCTGCTTTGGGAGCTGCTGGGGTTAACATCATGGAGTTTTGTAAACAATTTAATGCAAGAACTCAAGATAAACCCGGTAAAGTGTTACCAGTACAAATTACTGTGTACAAAGACAAGTCTTTCGACTTTGTTGTAAAAACTCCTCCAGCTGCAATTCAATTAATGGATGCTGCTAAAATTAAGTCAGGTTCAGGTCAACCAAATCGTAAAAAAGTAGCTAGTGTTACTTGGGATCAAATCAAAGCTATTGCAGAAGACAAAATGCCAGACTTAAATGCTTTTACTTTAGAAAAAGCAATGAGCATGGTTGCAGGTACTGCAAGATCAATGGGTATTACAGTAACAGGTGCTGCACCTTTTTAAAATTTGAACGAACATGGCAAAATTGACAAAAAAGCAAAAAGTTGCTGCAGCAAAAATCGAAAAAAACAAGCTTTATAATTTAGTAGATGCTTCCTCTTTATTAAAAGAAGTTGCTTACGCTAAGTTTGATGAGTCGGTTGACATTGCTGTAAAATTAGGAGTAGATCCTAGAAAAGCAAACCAAATGGTTAGAGGAGTGGTAACATTGCCTCATGGAACCGGTAAAGATATGAAAGTATTGGCATTGGTTACCCCAGACAAAGAAGCAGAAGCAAAAGCTGCTGGTGCTGACTTTGTAGGATTAGATGATTATTTACAAAAGATTAAAGATGGTTGGACGGATGTGGATGTAATTATCACAATGCCTGCTGTAATGGGTAAATTAGGTCCGTTAGGTCGTATTTTAGGACCTCGTGGTTTGATGCCAAACCCTAAAACTGGTACAGTAACTATGGAAGTAGGTAAGGCTGTACAAGAAGTAAAATCTGGTAAAATTGATTTTAAAGTAGACAAAACAGGTATTGTTCATGCAGGAATTGGAAAAATTTCCTTTGATGCAAACAAAATCGCTGAGAATGCTTCTGAAATCATTCAAACGTTAATCAAGTTAAAACCAACTGCTGCTAAAGGTACTTATATCAAGTCTATTCACTTGTCTAGCACTATGAGTCCTGCTATCGCTTTAGATCCTAAAGCAGTATAATTGGTAGTTAAAACATTAAAATTATGACAAGAGAAGAAAAATCAAGAGTAATTGAAGATTTAACTGCACAGTTGGCTAGTTCAAACGTTGTCTACCTTGCAGATATCTCTGGTTTAGATGCAGAAACTACTTCAAATTTAAGAAGAGCTTGTTTTAAAGCAGGTATTCAGTTAAATGTAGTTAAAAACACCTTGCTTGAAAAAGCATTGGAAGCATCTGAGTTTGAGTATGGAGACCTTCCATCCGTATTGAAAGGAAATACTTCCATCATGATTGCGGAATCTGGAAATGCTCCAGCTAAATTAATCAAAGAATTCAGAAAGAAATCTGACAAACCAATCTTAAAAGGAGCTTTCATTCACCAAGCAGTATTTATTGGAGACAACCAATTAGATGCCTTGATTGCATTGAAATCTAAAGAAGAAGTTATCGGAGAAATCATCGGATTGTTACAATCTCCTGCTAAAAATGTGGTATCTGCACTTAAATCAGGTGGAAGTACTATTGCAGGTTTGGTTAAAACACTTTCTGAAAGATAATTTTCAAAAACAAAACGCACTAAATTAAATATTTTTAAAAACTTTTAAATCGATAGAAAAATGGCAGATTTGAAACAATTCGCAGAACAATTAGTAAACTTAACTGTAAAAGAAGTTAATGAATTAGCAACCATCTTAAAAGAAGAATATGGTATTGAACCAGCTGCTGCTGCTGTTGCTGTAGCTGCAGGTCCTGTTGCAGGTGGCGGTGATGACGCTGCTGCTGAGCAAACTGAATTCACTGTAGTATTGAAAGATGCTGGTGCTTCTAAATTAGCTGTAGTTAAAGCTGTAAAAGAATTAACAGGTTTAGGATTAAAAGAAGCTAAAGACTTAGTAGACGGAGCTCCTGCAAACGTAAAAGAAGCTGTATCTAAGGATGAAGCTGAAGGTTTGAAAAAAGCTTTAGAAGAAGCTGGAGCTGTAGTAGAGCTTAAGTAATTCTTTTAGAGTTTAAAAATTAGGTTTAGGTCTGGAACGAAAGTTCTGAGACCTAAACCATTTTTCGTATAATAAAATTGAACATCATTTTATTATAAATTTTAGTTTAAAATACGAAAAATTTATCATCGCTACGAAGAAATTAGCCACCGTGTTTGCATAACCCAACCGCTAAAGAGATGTATCGATTTTAAAAAAGAAAGTATCCATTAAACTGTGTATAAACACAACAAATTACTTTTTTTTAATCAAAATTTTGTCCATTGATGATAACAAATCAGACTGAAAGATTGAATTTTGCCTCCACCAAACACATTCCACAGTATCCAGACTTTTTGGATATTCAGATCAAGTCGTTCAAAGACTTTTTCCAATTGGAAACTAAATCTGACGAGAGAGGCAACGAAGGTCTTTATAATACCTTCATGGAAAACTTTCCAATCACTGACACTAGAAACAACTTCGTTCTTGAGTTTTTAGACTATTTTGTAGATCCACCACGTTACACTATTCAAGAGTGTATTGAAAGAGGGTTGACCTACAGTGTACCTTTAAAAGCAAGGTTAAAGTTATATTGTACCGACCCGGAACATGAGGATTTTGAAACCATCGTACAAGATGTGTATTTAGGAACCATTCCTTACATGACTCCAAGTGGTACTTTTGTAATTAATGGAGCAGAAAGGGTAATTGTATCGCAATTACACCGTTCACCAGGGGTTTTCTTTGGTCAATCTTTCCATGCTAATGGAACAAAATTATATTCTGCTCGTGTAATTCCATTCAAAGGTTCTTGGATTGAATTTGCTACAGACATCAATAATGTGATGTATGCATACATCGACAGAAAGAAAAAATTACCGGTAACTACTTTATTTCGTGCCATTGGATATGAAAGAGATAAGGATATCTTAGAAATTTTTGACCTTGCAGAGGAAATTAAAGTTTCTAAAACCGGATTGAAAAAATATATCGGTAGAAAATTAGCTGCTCGTGTATTGAATACTTGGTTTGAAGACTTTGTAGACGAAGATACAGGAGAAGTAGTTTCTATTGAGCGTAACGAAATCATCTTAGATCGTGATACCATTATTGACAAAGACAATGTGGAACAAATCATCGATTCTAACGTAAAATCTATCTTGTTGCATAAAGAAGACAACAACCAAGCAGATTTTACCATCATACATAATACTTTACAAAAAGACCCTACCAACTCTGAAAAAGAAGCGGTAGAACATATATACCGTCAATTACGAAATGCAGAACCACCAGATGAGGAAACTGCAAGAGGTATTATTGACAAATTATTCTTTTCTGACCAACGTTACAACTTAGGAGATGTAGGTCGTTACAGAATGAACAAAAAATTAGGGTTGGATATTCCTATGGACAAACAAGTTTTGACCAAAGAGGATATCATCACTATCGTGAAATATTTGATTGAATTGATCAACTCTAAAGCGGAGATTGATGATATTGATCACTTATCGAACAGGCGTGTAAGAACCGTTGGTGAACAACTTTCTGCACAATTTGGTGTTGGTTTGGCTCGTATGGCAAGAACCATCCGTGAAAGAATGAACGTAAGAGATAATGAGGTATTTACTCCAATTGACTTGATTAATGCCAAAACATTATCTTCTGTAATCAATTCATTCTTTGGTACCAACCAGTTATCTCAGTTTATGGACCAAACCAATCCATTGGCAGAGATTACCCACAAACGAAGATTGTCAGCTTTAGGTCCGGGTGGTCTTTCCAGAGAAAGAGCAGGATTTGAGGTGCGTGACGTTCACTATACCCATTACGGAAGATTGTGTCCGATTGAAACCCCTGAAGGACCAAACATTGGTTTGATTTCTTCATTAGGTGTATTTGCGAAAGTAAATAGCATGGGATTCATCGAAACTCCTTACCGCAAAGTAGAAAACGGTGTGGTTGATATCCAATCAGAACCTATTTATTTAAGTGCTGAAGAAGAAGAAGGCAAGATGATTGCACAGGCAAACATTGAAATGGATAGTAAAGGTAAAATTACTGCAGATAGAGTAATTGCAAGAGAAGAAGGAGATTTCCCTGTAGTAGATCCAACAACTATTCATTATACAGATGTTGCTCCGAACCAAATTGCTTCTATCTCAGCTTCGTTAATTCCGTTCTTAGAGCACGATGATGCGAACCGTGCTTTGATGGGATCTAACATGATGCGTCAAGCAGTACCTTTAATGAGACCACAAGCTCCAATTGTTGGAACAGGTTTAGAAAGACAAGTTGCTTCTGACTCAAGAGTATTGATAAATGCTGAAGGAGATGGAACGGTAGAATACGTTGATGCAAACAAAATTGTAATCAAATACGATCGTTCAGAAAGAGAAAAAATGGTAAGTTTTGACTCAGATGAAAAGACCTATAATTTGATCAAATTCCAAAAAACCAACCAAAGTACTTGTATCAACTTAAAACCAATCGTAAGAAAAGGAGATAGAGTTGCCAAAGGACAAGTGCTTTGTGAAGGATATGCTACCCAAAACGGAGAATTGGCTTTAGGAAGAAATTTAAAAGTTGCTTTCATGCCTTGGAAAGGGTACAACTTTGAAGATGCGATTGTAATTTCTGAAAGAGTTGCTCGTGAAGATATTTTTACCTCTATCCATATTGATGATTATTCATTAGAAGTTAGAGATACCAAGTTAGGTAACGAAGAATTGACCAACGATATACCAAACGTTTCTGAAGAAGCTACCAAAGATTTGGATGAAAACGGTATGATCAGAATTGGTGCAGAAGTAAAACCTGGCGACATCTTGATTGGTAAAATCACTCCAAAAGGAGAATCTGATCCAACCCCAGAAGAAAAATTATTAAGAGCAATATTCGGAGATAAAGCTGGAGATGTGAAAGATGCATCTTTAAAAGCTTCTCCTTCTCTAAGTGGTGTAGTTTTAGATAAAAAATTATTCGCAAGAGCAGTAAAAGATAAACGTAAGAAAACCAAAGATAAAGATGATGTAGCATCTTTAGAAATGGAGTATGATTTGAAATTCAATGAGTTGAAAGATAAGTTGGTTGACAAATTATTCCAATTGGTAAATGGTAAAACTTCTCAAGGAGTGATGAATGAATTAGGAGAAGAAGTGTTGCCAAAAGGTAAAAAGTATACCCAAAAAATGTTAAATGCTGTAGATGATTTCGCTCATTTAAGCAAAGGACAATGGGTTGCTGACGATGAAACCAATGAAATTATCAACGATTTATTGCACAACTACAAAATCAAGTTAAACGATTTACAAGGTGCATTAAGAAGAGATAAATTCACCATTACCGTTGGAGACGAATTACCAGCAGGAATTTTAAAACTAGCTAAAGTTTACATTGCTAAAAAACGTAAATTAAAAGTTGGGGATAAAATGGCAGGTCGCCACGGAAACAAAGGTATTGTAGCTCGTATTGTAAGAGACGAAGACATGCCTTTTTTGGAAGACGGAACACCAGTAGATATTGTATTGAACCCACTAGGGGTACCTTCTCGTATGAACATCGGTCAGATTTACGAAACCGTGTTAGGATGGGCAGGATTGAAATTAGGTAAAAAGTTTGCTACCCCAATTTTTGACGGTGCTTCTTTAGACCAAATCAATGAAATTACTGACGAAGCTGGAATCCCTCGTTTTGGTCACACGTATTTGTATGATGGTGGTACAGGAGAAAGATTCCACCAACCTGCAACCGTAGGGGTAATTTATATGTTGAAATTAGGCCACATGGTAGATGATAAGATGCACGCACGTTCTATCGGTCCATACTCTTTGATTACACAACAACCATTAGGAGGTAAAGCTCAATTTGGAGGTCAAAGATTTGGAGAGATGGAGGTATGGGCTCTAGAAGCTTATGGTGCTTCAAGTACCTTAAGAGAAATTTTGACGGTTAAATCAGATGACGTAATCGGTAGAGCGAAAACTTACGAAGCTATCGTAAAAGGAGAGCCAATGCCGGAACCTGGATTGCCTGAGTCATTCAACGTATTGATGCACGAACTCAAAGGTTTAGGTTTAGACATCCGATTAGAAGAATAATTTAGTTCGGTAGGTGTACCAACACCTACCTCACTTAACCACCTTAATTTACTATCGTCATGATAAACAGAAATAAAGATAAAAACACCGTAAAGAGATTTAACAAAATCACCATAGGTTTGGCATCGCCAGAAACCATGCTTGCGGAGTCAAGAGGGGAAGTGTTGAAGCCAGAAACTATCAACTACCGTACCCACAAACCGGAAAGAGACGGATTGTTCTGCGAAAGAATCTTTGGTCCGGTAAAAGATTATGAATGTGCTTGTGGAAAGTACAAAAGAATTCGCTACAAAGGAATCGTTTGTGACCGTTGTGGTGTAGAAGTAACCGAGAAAAAAGTTCGTAGAGATCGTATTGGTCATATCAATTTAGTAGTGCCAATTGCTCATATTTGGTACTTCCGTTCGCTGCCAAACAAAATTGGATATATCTTAGGATTGCCATCTAAGAAATTAGATATGATCATTTACTATGAAAGATACGTAGTAATACAGCCAGGTATTGCCAAAAATATAGAAGGCGACGATTTACAAGTAATGGACTTTTTAACAGAAGAAGAATATCTAAATATTTTAGATACCCTTCCGATGGAAAACCAATATTTAGATGATAACGATCCAAACAAATTCATCGCCAAAATGGGTGCAGAATGTATCATGGATTTGTTGTCAAGAATCGACTTGGATGCATTGTCGTATGAATTACGTCACAATGCAAACAATGAAACTTCTAAGCAAAGAAAAACAGAAGCTTTGAAAAGATTGCAAGTTGTGGAAGCTTTCCGCGATGCAAACATGAACAGAGAAAACAAGCCAGAATGGATGATTTTAAAAGTGATTCCGGTAATTCCACCAGAGTTAAGACCTTTAGTGCCTTTAGATGGTGGAAGATTTGCTACCTCAGACTTGAATGATTTATACAGAAGAGTTATCATCCGTAACAATCGTTTAAAAAGATTGATGGAAATCAAAGCTCCAGAAGTAATCTTGAGAAACGAAAAAAGGATGTTGCAAGAAGCTGTAGACTCTTTATTTGATAATACAAGAAAAGCTTCTGCTGTAAAAACAGAATCTAACCGACCATTAAAATCGTTATCTGACTCCTTAAAAGGAAAACAAGGACGTTTCCGTCAAAACTTGTTAGGAAAACGTGTAGATTACTCGGCTCGTTCGGTAATTGTGGTTGGTCCAGAATTAAAATTATATGAGTGTGGATTGCCAAAAGATATGGCAGCTGAATTGTACAAACCTTTTGTAATTAGAAAATTAATTGAAAGAGGAATTGTAAAAACAGTAAAATCTGCGAAAAAAATCATCGATAAAAAAGAGCCAGTTGTTTGGGATATCTTAGAAAATGTAATCAAAGGACATCCGGTGTTATTAAACCGTGCTCCTACTTTACACCGTTTAGGAATCCAAGCATTCCAGCCTAAATTAATCGAAGGGAAAGCAATTCAGTTACACCCATTAACTTGTACTGCATTTAATGCGGATTTTGATGGTGACCAGATGGCAGTTCACTTGCCATTAGGACCCGAGGCTATTTTAGAAGCTCAATTGTTAATGTTGGCTTCACACAATATCTTAAACCCAGCCAATGGTGCTCCGGTAACGGTTCCTTCTCAAGACATGGTTCTTGGTTTGTACTACATGACCAAAGAAAGATTGTCTACTCCTGAATTAAAAGTAAAAGGAGAAAAAATGACTTTTTATTCTCCAGAAGAAGTAACCATTGCTATCAACGAAGGTGTTTTAGACTTAAATGCTCGCATTAAAGTTCGTACCAAAGATTTGGATGAAAACGGAAATATTGTAACCAAGTTAATCCAAACTACTGCTGGTAGAGTATTATTTAACGAAGTAGTACCAACCAAAGCAGGTTACATCAATGAAGTTTTGACTAAAAAGTCTTTAAGAGATATTATTGGAAGAATTTTAGCATCTACAGATGTGCCAACTACTGCTGCTTTCTTAGACAGTATGAAGGACATGGGGTACAAGTATGCATTCCAAGGAGGTTTGTCATTTAGTTTGGGAGATATTGTAATTCCTGAGCAAAAATTAGACTTGATTGCAGATGCAAATGAGCAAGTGGCAAACATTACCATGAACTATAACATGGGTCTGATCACCAATAACGAACGTTACAACCAGGTGATTGACGTGTGGACTTCTACCAATGCCATGTTAACAGAATTGGCAATGAAAAAGATTCGTGAAGATCAACAAGGATTTAACTCAGTATATATGATGTTAGATTCTGGAGCTAGGGGATCTAAAGAGCAGATTCGTCAGTTAACAGGGATGCGTGGTTTGATGGCTAAGCCTAAAAAATCAACCGCTGCAGGTGGTGAAATTATCGAAAACCCGATTCTTTCTAACTTTAAAGAAGGTTTATCGATTTTAGAATACTTTATTTCAACCCATGGTGCTCGTAAAGGTTTGGCAGATACTGCATTAAAAACAGCAGATGCCGGATACTTGACCAGAAGATTACATGACGTATCTCAAGATGTGATTGTAAACTCTGTAGATTGTGGTACTTTAAGAGGTATTGAAGTTTCTCCGTTAAAGAAAAATGAAGAAATTGTAGAAACTCTTGGGGAAAGAATTTTAGGTCGTGTGGCATTGCAAGATGTGATCAACCCGATGAATTCTGAAATTTTAGTTCATGCAGGAGAAGAAATTACAGAAAAGATTGTTGCTGCAATTGAAGCTTCTCCAGTAGAAAAAGTAGAAGTAAGATCTCCATTAACTTGTGAAGCAGAAAAAGGAATTTGTGCAAAATGTTACGGAAGAAACTTAGCTACTGGTAAAATGATCCAAATGGGTGAAGCAGTTGGAGTAGTAGCTGCACAGTCAATTGGTGAACCGGGAACTCAGTTAACCTTAAGAACGTTCCACGTTGGAGGGGTTGCTGGTGGTGTTTCTGAAGAGTCAAGCATTGTAACTCGTTTCAAAGGAAGATTAGAAATTGAAGATTTAAAAACCGTAATGGGTACTGATTTTGATGGAAATCAAATTGAAATCGTTGTTTCTCGTTCTACGGAATTGAAATTGGTAGACGTGAACACCGGAATGGTATTAAATACGCACAATATTCCTTATGGTTCAAGCATCTTTGTAAAAGACGGTGATGTAGTTGAAGCAGCTACCACCATTTGTAAATGGGATCCATTTAACGGGGTTATTATTTCTGAAACTGCTGGTAAAGTTGCTTTTGAAGATTTAGAACAAGGACAAACTTTCCAGGTTGAAATTGACGAACAAACAGGATTCCAAGAAAAAGTAATTTCTGAAAGTAGAAACAAAAAACTAGTTCCAACCTTGTTAATCTTCGGTAAAAACGATGAGTTAATCAAATCGTACAACTTACCGGTAGGGGCTCACTTAATGGTAGAAAATGGAGAGAAGATTCAAGCGGGTAAAATTTTGGTAAAAATCCCACGTAGATCCTCTAAAGCAGGAGACATTACCGGAGGTTTACCTCGTATTACAGAGTTGTTAGAAGCTCGTAATCCATCTAACCCAGCGGTTGTTACTGAAATTGATGGAGTAGTTAGCTTTGGAAAAATTAAGAGAGGAAACCGTGAAATTGTGGTGGAATCTAAATTTGGTGAAGTAAAGAAATACTTAGTTAAATTATCAAACCAAATTTTAGTTCAAGAAAACGACTTTATCAAAGCTGGTATGCCATTATCTGATGGTGCTATTACTCCAGAAGATATCCTAAGAATTCAAGGCCCATCTGCCGTTCAGCAATATTTGGTAAATGAAATCCAAGAGGTATATCGTTTACAAGGGGTAAAAATAAACGACAAGCACTTTGAAGTTGTAATACGTCAGATGATGCGTAAAGTATTGGTGCAAGATCCAGGAGATACTTTGTTCTTAGAAGAGCAGATGATTCATACCAAAGATTTTATTGAAGAAAATGATAAATTATTTGGACTAAAAGTAGTAGAAGATGCTGGTGATTCACAAAACTTGAAACCGGGTCAGATTGTTTCTCCTAGAGAGTTAAGAGATGAAAACTCTTTGTTGAAGCGTGAAGACAAACAGTTAGTTGTAGCGAGAGATGTTGTTCCAGCTACTGCAACTCCTGTGTTACAAGGAATTACTCGTGCTTCGTTACAAACCAAGTCGTTTATTTCAGCTGCTTCGTTCCAGGAAACCACTAAAGTATTAAATGAAGCTGCAGTTGCTGGTAAAATAGATACCTTGGAAGGATTGAAAGAAAATGTAATTGTTGGACACAGAATTCCTGCTGGTACTGGTATGAGACAATATGATAATTTCTTGGTTGGTTCTAAAGAAGAGTACAACCAAATGATGATAGCTAAAGAAGAATATAGATATTAATGTTATGAACGACCCACAAAATCCGCAAGGACAAATTAATATCGAATTAGATGAGCAAACTGCGGAAGGCATTTACTCAAATTTGGCCATCATCAATCATTCTCACTCTGAGTTTGTAGTTGACTTTATCAACATGATGCCTGGTGTACCAAAAGCAAAAGTGAAGGCGAGAATTATCTTAACTCCACAACATGCAAAAAGATTTCTAGGTGCTTTAGCAGAGAATATCCAAAGGTTTGAAAGTACATATGGAGATATCTCTGAAAGTGAGCAACCAACGATTCCTTTAAGTTTTGG
>CAZAHJ010000042.1:0-17820 GCA_964485115.1 uncultured Flavobacterium sp. | reverse complement strand
CTCATCCAACAATACGAGGACACCATACAAGCCTTGAAAGAGCAAATTGCATTGTTAAAATTGTTGCTGGAAAAATAAATTAAGATATTGTATTGCCAAAAGAAGATTGCATGCTTAACAACTCCTCCAAATAAGTTCGTTCGTTGGATAAACGTGGTATTTTATTTTGTCCGCCTAACTTGTCTTTTTGTTTCAACCAATCGTAAAACAAATTGGTTCTGGCCACCCGTAATTGCAACGGATTTAAGGTCATGTTATTAAACCTTTTGGCTTCGTAATCGGAATTTACTTCTTGCAAATGTTGGTCCAACAACTCCGAAAATTCTTGGTAATTTTCAGGAGCTTGGTTAAATTCAACTACCCATTCATGGGCTCCTTTTTGTTTTCCTTCCATAAAAATTGGAGCAACCGTGTAATCTTTTACCGAGCAATTTAATTTTTTACAGGTTTTTGCCAAAGCAGCTTCGGTATTTTCTACCATCAATTCTTCTCCAAATACATTAATGTGGTGTTTGGTTCTTCCTGTTACTCTAATTCGATACGGATGAATACTGGTAAAACGGACGGTATCTCCAATCAAATACCTCCACAAACCAGAATTGGTAGTAATTACCATGGCATAGTTTTTTCCTATTTCAACTTCCCATAACGGAATTGCTTTTTCGTTACTCGTGCCAAAAGTATCCATTGGGATGAACTCGTAAAAAATTCCGTAATCTAACATCAACAATAAATCGCTGCTATCGTTTAAATCTTGGATGGCAAAAAATCCTTCGGAAGCGTTATAAATTTCGTAGTAATTAAAATCGCTTTTCGGAAAAAGCTTTTGGTATTGTGCTTTGTAAGGTTCAAAACTCACCCCTCCATGAAAATACACCTCGGTATTTGGCCAAATTTCTAACAAATTAGGCTTTCCGGTAGTTTCCAACACTCGTTGCAACAACACCAACATCCACGAAGGAACCCCAGCCAAACTCGTCACATTTTCTTGAATAGACTCTTGTATTATGGCATCTAGTTTCACTTCCCAATTGCTCATCAACGACACCTTACTGCTGGGAGTGGAGCTAAACTCTGCCCAAAAAGGCATGTTATCAATCAAAATAGCCGACAAATCTCCAAAAATGGTGTGATTATCTTGGTATAATTCTTTGCTACCACCTAAACGCAAACTTTTACCTACAAATAACTGCGAGTCTTCGTTATTGTTTAAATACAAACTCAACAAGTCTTTACCCGCTTTGTAATGGCAACCCTCTAACGACTCATTGCTCACCGGAATAAACTTGCTTTTGGCATTGGTAGTACCACTTGATTTGGCAAACCACTTGATATAGCTTGGCCAAAAAATATTTTGCATGCCTTTACGCGATTGTTCAATCAAAGGCTCTATTTCTTCATAAGTAACTATCGGAACTCGTGAGGTAAAAGTGGCATAACTTTTTACCGATGCAAAATCGTATTGTTTTCCTAAAACCGTTCCTTCGGCTGTTTTTATTAACTGCAACAACAACTCTTCCTGCACTTCGTGCGGGTACTTCATAAACAATTCCATTTGATGGATTCTCTTTTTTAAAATCCAACTTGCTATGGAGTTGATAATTGGTAGTGGCATAGGTTTTCGTTAGGTAAATGCTGCTTGCATTGCTCAAAAATAAATATTTTTGCGTTTATAAAATCCTTTAGATGAAATATTCTGGTACTTTAACCAAAATGCCTGCTGAATTGGGCAAACCTATTCAATATTATCTGCTATTAAACGGCTCTTTTTTACACATGAATGGCTTGTTGCAAAAAACCATACACTTAAAACATACAGGGTATGAATGTTTGCATTGCGGGTCACACAAAAAAATATTCCGACAAGGATTTTGTTTTGATTGCTTTCAAAGCATTCCTTCTGCCGGAGATTGGATCATGAAACCGGAATTGAGTAAAGCTCATTTAGATATAGAAGATCGTGATTTGGACTACGAAAAAAAGATACAATTGCAGCCACATGTGGTGTATTTGGCATGGAGTAGCGAAGTAAAAGTTGGAGTTACCCGAAAATCGCAAATTCCAACCAGATGGATTGACCAAGGTGCGGTAGAAGCTATTCCGTTGGTAGAAGTTCCGAACAGATATTTGGCTGGAATTGCCGAAGTAGCATTAAAATACCACTTTGCCGATAAAACCCATTGGATGAAAATGTTGCAAGCCAACGAAGTATTGGTAGATTTAGAGGAAATTCGCAATCAGGCATTTGCTTGGCTTCCGGAAGAAGTAATTCCGTTTGTAGAAACAACGGTGGCCAACAAAACCCACTTGGACTTTCCGGTTTTGAAATATCCGGAAAAAGTAAAAAGTTTGAGCTTAGAAAAATCACCTGAATTTACAGGTACATTAACCGGAATTAAAGGGCAATACCTCCTATTTGAAGATGGAACGGTTTTTAATGTTCGAAGTTCCGAAGGCTATATGGTGGAAGTGGTGATTGGGTAAAAAAATATAAATAGCAATGGAAATGAAAATGAAAATGGCAATGGAAAGTCTTAATTAATTTTTTTAACCGAACTAATTCAATTATTTAAGTTATATCTGTATTGCAAAAAGCAAAGTAATGAAGCAAGCATTATTCCTAAATGCGGCAGGAAGGTAGGCCAAGCATCATGAAAAAAAATTTCGTAAAGAACGTACACTGAAAAAGCAATTGTCCCAAATATTAAAATTGTAAACACTGCATTGTTTAAACTTTTATAAGACCATAAAAATTGCAGAGATTTAACTAAAGCAAACAATGCTATCAGAGTTGGAAACAAAAACCAAAAATAAAATTCAATACTACTGAATAGGTTTTTTGTTGGCATGTATAAATCTCAATTTACTTTTCTGGCACAGTCACCTTTAAACTAACTTCTTTGATGCTATGAAGTTCAAATTCAAAAGGTTCTATGTTGTCTCCCTCATAAATTTTTCCTCTTAAAATTTGAACCGGACTTTCGAATTGATAATGAGGTTGTACTTTAAATCTCTCATTAAAGTGCCACCAAGTATATATTTCTTGTTCAACTGGCACGTAAATTAGCTCCCACTTTCGGAATCTTTTGGTTTGCTTTTTATTTTTAAACACTTCAATAATTATTTTTCTTTCTCCATTTTCAGCCTCTTCATGAGATATTTTCTTTGGAAGATTTTGGTATTTAAAAAGCTTTTTATCTGAAATATTAATTACCCTAATATATTTAAAAACAGAGTCATTTATCAGGCTATCTATTTCTAAATGAAAAGAATGATGTTTCATGGCATCATAATCTCGAACACTTACTTGAAAGGTATTTTGGTAATTAACTAATCCCATCAAATAATTTTTACCTGGATTAGAAAAAACAATTTGCTCTTCCCATGTTGTCTTTCCAATAAACTTTACTTTGGTAACAGTTTTATGAGAAAAAGTATACGTTTGCGATAAGGCAGATGAAGTGGTAAAAAATATAAACCAAAAAATTACCAATTTTATTTTATATCTATCCATTTTTTAAGAATTTCCTCTCACTTTTTTTTCCCAATCCCATGCACTTTGCAAGGCTTCTTCTAGGGTATGGCTTTCCTTCCAACCCAATTCTTGATTCACTTTATCCGTGTTGGCAAAAGCTTCCGTAACATCGCCTGGTCTGCGGTCTACGATTTTATAGGGCAATTTTTGGTTGGTTACTTTTTCAAAAGTTTCGATAATTTCCAATACAGATGTCCCTTTTCCTGTTCCTACATTGTATGTTTCTACCGATGCTTGGTTGGCTCCTTGTAAAAGTCGTTCTAAAGCCACTACATGTGCATTGGCCAAATCCACCACATGAATATAATCGCGAATACAAGTACCATCTGGTGTTGGATAATCGTTGCCAAAAACCGACAATTCTTTTCTTAAACCAATGGCAGTTTGTGTGATAAAAGGCACTAAATTTTGTGGCACTCCAATTGGTAATTCCCCAATAGCTGCACTATGGTGGGCTCCTATCGGATTAAAATATCTTAACAAAACACTATGCACTTTAGAAACTTTAGAGGCATCATGCACAATTTCTTCGCCAATTTGCTTGGTATTGCCATAAGGCGACATGGCTTGTTGTACGGGAGCATTTTCTGTGATAGGCATTTGCTTGGCTTGCCCATAAACCGTGCAAGAAGAACTAAAAATAAAATGAGCTTTTGGCTTTTTGGCCAATTCTTGTAACAAATAAACTAAGGTATGGATGTTGTTTTCGTAATAATCTAAGGGTTTTTCAATACTTTCTCCTACTGACTTAAATGCCGCAAAATGAATTACTGCATCTAATGATGGATACTTTTGAAACAGTTGTTGTACCGATGTTTTTTCTCTTAAATCGATGTTTTCAAAATGAGGGGTTACTCCAGTAATGGAAGTAATTCCATCTAAAACAGTTAATTGAGAATTGGATAAATTATCTACCACCACCACTTCATATCCTTTTTGTTGCAGGGCAACAACCGTATGAGAACCTATATATCCTAAACCTCCGGTAACTAAAACTTGTTTCATTTTTTATGAATTGATATAATTTAATACCGATTGTGTGATGAAGGTAATTTGCTCGTCATCCAACTCAGTATGCATTGGAAGTGATATCACTTCTTTACACAACAAATTGGTATTTGGAAAATCTGCATCCACATACCTTTCATCTTGGTAAGCTTTTTGCAAATGCAACGGAATTGGGTAGTAAATTGCACACGGAATTCCTAATTCTTGTAAATGTTTCATCAAACCATCTCTGTCTTTTCCAACAATTCTTAGGGTGTATTGGTGAAACACATGACAATCGCAAATCTCACAAATGGTTGGAGCAATAATATTTGGATGGTTTTCAAAAGCTTTCGAATATTTTCTTGCAGCATTTTGTCGAGCTTGATTGTAGCTATCCAACAAAGGTAACTTTGCGTTGAGCACCACTGCTTGGATGCTGTCTAATCTGGAATTTACCCCAACCACATCATGGTAATATCTGATATACATTCCATGATTTACAATCCCTCTAATGGTATGAGCAAGCTCATCGTCATTGGTAAAAATTGCTCCACCATCTCCATAACAGCCTAAATTTTTGGAAGGAAAAAATGAGGTAGCACCTACATGACCAATCGTTCCGGCTTTTCTTTTAGTACCGTCAGAAAACTTGCAGTTTGCACCAATCGCTTGAGCATTGTCCTCAATCACATACAAATTGTGTTCGTTTGCAATTTGCATGATAGCTTCCATATTGGCAGCTCTTCCAAACAAATGCACAGGAACTATTGCTTTGGTTTTTGGAGTGATGGCTTTTTTTATGGCTTCGATAGAAATGTTCATGTTATGCAAGTCCACATCTACCAAAACTGGGGTTAATTGCAACAGAGCAATTACCTCTACCGTTGCAGCAAAGGTAAAATCGGCTGTAATCACTTCATCACCAGGCTTTAATCCCAATCCCATCATGGCAATTTGCAAGGCATCTGTACCATTGGCACACGGAATTACGTGCTTCACACCCAGATATTCTTCTAAATTTTTTTGAAATTCATGCACTTGCGGACCATTGATGTAACTTGTTTGGTCTAAAACTTCTTGAATGGATTGGTTGATTTGGTCTTTAATTTTATCGTATTGACTTTTTAAGTCAACCATTTGTAATTTTCTCATAAAAGTATCTATTGAAATAAATTGCTTTTTTGTAAAGCAATTCGCAACTACAAATTTAGAACAAATTGCCGTTGCACTTTTCAATTCTAACAAAAAAGTAAGAAGATAATTGTAAAAGTTCCCGTATTTTCGCAATCCATCTAATGTACAAATGCGATATTTATACACCCTTTTGATGAAAATCATTTGGCCTGTTTTACTAGGCTTGGGAGTTCGTAACCAAAAATTGAAACAATTTACAAAAGGAAGAAAGCAAACTTTGGATATACTCCAAAAAAAGTTAGATCCGAGTGCACCCAAAGTATGGTTTCATGCGGCATCCCTAGGAGAATTTGAGCAAGGTTTGCCCGTAATGGAAGCATGGAAACAAAAACACCCTGAGTACCAATTGGTGGTGACATTTTTCTCTCCTTCGGGATATGAAATTCGGAAAAAACATCCTATTGCTAGTGTGGTGGTTTATTTACCTTGGGATGTTCCAAATGAAGTTAAAGCTTTTTTAAACTTGGTGCAACCAACCCACGCATTCTTAATCAAATATGAATTTTGGCCTAATTTACTGTATGTCTTACAACAGAAAAAAATACCTACTTTTTTGATTTCTGGCATATTCCGACCAAACCAAATATTTTTCAAACCCTATGGATTTTGGATGCGAAAATATTTGGGGGGTTTTACCCACTTTTTTGTACAAAATGAAATTTCTGAAAAAATATTACGTCAAATTGGATTAAAATACATCACCATAAGTGGTGATACTCGATTTGATCGAGTTGCTAAAATTTTTCATCAAAATGAATCCATTTCTTTTGTAGAGACTTTTAAAAATAATCAACCTTTATTGGTGATAGGAAGTTCGTGGGAAGCAGACGAAAAACTTTGGATAAAATTTTTACAAGAATCCGATACACCTTTTAAAGTTATCATTGCTCCTCATAATTTAAAAATAGAAAATATTGAAAATTTAAAAAGTTCCATCACTCAAAAAACCATTCTTTACAGCCAAATAGAAAATGCTAATTTAGCTGAAGTAAAAGTGTTGATTATAGATGCCATTGGATTTTTAGCCAAGGTATATAAATATGCAGATGTAGTTTATGTTGGAGGAGGTTTCGGAAACCCCGGGGTGCACAATGTATTGGAGCCAGCTGTTTTTGGAGTTCCCGTTTTGGTTGGCCCTAACTATAGTCATTTTCCGGAGGCTAGTGATTTGGTTGAGCTAGGAGGAATTAAAAGTATCGAAACCGTTAAAGATTTAAAACACTGGATGCAACTTTGGGAAGAAGAAAAGGAAAGACAAAAAACAGGAAAAATATGCTATGATTTTGTACACCAACAAATTGGTGCAACAGATAAAATCATGAATGTATTGGAAAGTATTATGTAAAAATTAAAATTTATAAAACCCAAAAAATGAAAACCAAAAAACAACTTTTATTTGTTAGCCTTCTCCTTTGGAGTATGGGCATTTTTGCACAACAAGGCGGTATGTGGATTCCATCGTTATTAGAAGGAATGAACGAAAAAGAAATGCAATCGCTTGGCATGCAGTTAACGGCTAAAGATATATACGATGTAAACCAATCGAGTTTAAAAGATGCCATTGTACATTTTGGCGGTGGTTGTACTTCAGAAATTATTTCTCCTAAAGGATTGTTATTAACCAATCACCATTGTGGATACGGGCAAATCCAATCGCACAGTACCGTGCAAAACAACTATTTGCAAGATGGATTTTGGGCCATGAAAATAACGGATGAATTGCCAAATCCGGGTTTAACAGCTACTTTAATTGTAAAAATTGAAGATGTAACAAAGCTAATACTTGAAGGAACTCAAAACTTGACATCAGAAAAAGAAAAGCAATCGTTGATTGAAAAAAACATTCAAAGCTTGGTGGCTTCATTCCCAAAAGAAAGTTGGCAAGAAAATCGCATACGTTCTTTTTACGAAGGCAACCAGTACTTGTTATTTGTGGTAGAGACTTTTAAAGATGTTCGTTTGGTAGGAGCACCTCCATCCTCTATTGGAAAATTTGGATCAGATACGGATAATTGGGTTTGGCCTCGCCATACCGGAGATTTTGCCCTATTTCGCATTTATGCCAATGCAAACAACCAACCCGCAGATTATTCTCCAAATAATGTTCCTTACCAACCTAAGCACTCTTTACCAGTGGCTACTTATGGGGTGGAAGAAGATGATTTTACTATGGTTTTTGGGTTCCCGGGCAGGACCCAAGAATATTTACCAGCAATAGCCGTGCAACAAATTGTGGAAGACTTAAATACGGCAAAAATTGAAATTCGCGACATCGCTTTGAAGGTCCAAGATGGTTTTATGAGAAAAGACCAAGCAATTAAAATTAAATATGCCTCTAAATATGCTTCTATTGCCAATGCCTGGAAAAAATGGATTGGTGAAAACCAAGGATTGAAAAAATCCAATGCCATAGCCATCAAACAAAAACAAGAAAAAGAGTTTTTGGCAAAAGTGCAAAAAGCAGGTAAAACAAGTGAATACGGTAATTTGTTAAATGAATTTGAAAACAAATACCAAGCGATAGCTCCCTATGCTTTGGCAAAAGATTATTTTATAGAAGTAGTGATGCGAAACAGCGAATTTATGAGCTTTGGTTACCGTATTCACCAATTAGAACAAGTTTTGCAAAACAGAGGGGAACAAGCCTTTAACGACAGAAAAACTAACTTATTAAAAACATTTGAAAGCTTGTTTAAAGACTACGACAAAAAAGTAGATGAAAAAGTTTTCGAGCAATTACTTCCTCTATATCTACAAAAGACTCCGAAACAATTTTTACCAACCGATGTAAAAATTGATTCGCAAACAAACATAGTAAAAACCTATTTTGAGCCATCAATTTTACACGATTTGGCACAGCTTCAAAACTTGTTACAATCGGATGCCGACCAATTCAAAATTAAATTACAAAAGGATGCTGGTTACCAATTAATCAAACAAATTTCAGATGTATATTTAAACAATGTGGTGCCAAATTATGAAGTATTAAATACAGAAATAGCTGCATTACAACGCACTTATATGAAAGGCATCTTAGAGTTTAGTAAGCCAGAAGATCGCATTTTTCCGAATGCCAATAGCACTTTACGAATTACTTATGGAAAAGTAAAAGGGTACCAACCACAAGATGCAGTGACCTACCATCCGATAACTTATTTAGATGGAGTGGTAGAAAAATATATTCCTGGTGATTATGAATTTGATGTGCCAGCCAAACTATTGGATTTATATGAAAAGAAAGATTATGGTATTTATGCAGACAAAAGTGGCAAACTTCCTGTTTGCTTTATTGCTACCAATCATACCACTGGTGGAAATTCTGGTAGCCCAGCAATAGATGCAAATGGCAACTTAATTGGTTTAAACTTTGACCGTGTTTGGGAAGGCACGATGAGTGACATATATTACGACCCAAATATCTGTAGAAATATCATGGTAGATGCTCGTTACATACTATTTGTGGTGGACAAATTTGCTGGTGCCAAACACTTAGTTGAAGAGATGAAATTGGTTTACAAGAAGCCCAAAGCGAAAAAGAAAGCGAAAAGTAATAAAAAAGCGAAAACGTTATAGATTTATACCGCTGTAAAGCCCTTATTTTCAAAGGATTTCACGTTGTGTTTTTTTTTCGAAAAAAATGATTTAAAAATTTTGTCGAATAAAAAAATTTATATCTTTGCTACGAATTAATAATTAACCTTTTATAATTAAGTAAGATGAAAAAAGTAATTTTAAGTTTAGTATTGGTATCTGCTTTCGCAGTATCTTTCACTTCTTGTAAAGAAAAAGAAGCTGAAGTAGAAGAAGTTGTAGAAGAAGTTGTAGAAGAGCCTGTTGTTGAAGAAGCTGCACCTGTTGCTGATTCTGCTGCTACTGAAGCTCCTGCTGAAGCTCCTGCTGAAGCTGCTCCTGCTCAATAATTTACTGAGTACGACAAAACAAGAGTCCTGACATTGTCAGGATTTTTTTTTGCAATAAATTTTCTTGTTAATTCTCAAAACCAACAATGTTATTCCCAACTTTTCAAGACCCGTTGAAAATTACTTTACTAAAATTATTTGCTTAATTATAATCCTACTGAACTTTAAAAATACCTAGTCAAAAAATCTTCCATAATACCTTTTCAAAGAAGCCGAATATAGGATATAAACAAAATACATCTAAACAAAAAAGCTCCACTTTACGTGAAGCTTTCTGTACTCGAGGCGGGACTTGAACCCGCACAGCCATTCTGGCCACAGGATTTTAAGTCCTGCGTGTCTACCAATTCCACCACTCGAGCAGTAGAGCGAAAAACGGGATTCGAACCCGCGACCCTCACCTTGGCAAGGTGATGCTCTACCAACTGAGCTATTTTCGCAATTAAGGAAACTCCCTCAATTGGAGGTGTGCAAATGTAAGACTTTTTGCAAACATTGCAAGTGTTTTCGAAAAAAAATTATTTCTTTTCAAGCAATTTTTTTATCTCATTTAACTTCATCATTGCCTCTACAGGCGTAAGAATATTGATATCTAACGACATAATTTCATCACGTACTTCTTCCAATAAAGGATCATCTAATTGAAAAAAGCTCAATTGCATGTCGTTTTCTTTATTTGCCAGTCCTTTTTTGGTTGGATTCTCAGCTCTTTGCTCTAGTTTCTTTAATATTTTTTGTGCTTTTTGCACCACCAAGTTTGGCATTCCAGCCATTTTAGCTACGTGTATTCCAAAACTGTGTTCACTTCCTCCGGGAGCTAATTTTCGTAAAAACAAAACTGTATCTTTTAGCTCCTTTACCGAAACATTGTAATTTTTTATTCGCTCAAATTGATCTTGCATTTCATTTAGTTCATGGTAATGCGTAGCGAATAACGTAATTGGTTGGCTAGGATGTTGGTGTAAGTATTCAGCAATAGACCATGCAATCGAAATTCCATCATACGTGCTGGTTCCTCTTCCAATTTCATCCAACAAAATCAAACTATTTGGGGACAAATTATTTAATATAGCAGCAGTTTCGTTCATTTCCACCATAAAGGTAGATTCTCCCATCGAAATATTATCACTTGCACCAACTCGTGTAAAAATCTTGTCAATCACCCCAATTTTTGCTTCTTTGGCTGGAACAAAACTTCCAATTTGTGCCAACAAAACAATCAATGCTGTTTGCCGCAATATAGCCGACTTACCCGACATATTTGGACCGGTAATCATAATGATTTGTTGGGTATCTTTATCTAAATACAAATCGTTGGCAATATAATTTCCGGTAACTCCTAATTGTTTTTCAATTACCGGATGTCTTCCTTCTTTGATATCTAAAACAGGCTCTTTCCACATTTGAGGAAGGTGGTAATATTGCTCTTGCGCCAACAAAGCAAAACCAACCAAACAATCTAATTGGGCAATAATTTGGGCGTTTTGTTGCACTTGTTGTATGTAAGTAGATACCCATGAAACTAACTCCTCATATAGCTTCAATTCTAATTGCTGAATTTTATCTTCTGCTCCTAATATTTTGTTCTCGTATTCTTTTAATTCTTCTGTAATATATCGCTCTGCATTTACCAACGTTTGTTTTCTAATCCAGTTTTCTGGCACTTTGTCTTTGTGTGTATTTCGTACTTCGATATAGTATCCAAATACATTATTAAACGCTACTTTTAAACTGGGTATTCCGGTAGTAGTACTTTCACGTTGTTCCAAATCTTCTAAATATTCTTTTCCGGAGAAAGAAATTTTTCGCAAAGCATCTAATTCAGGATGGATTCCGTGTGCAATTGCATTTCCTTTTTGTATGCTTACAGGAGCCTCGGGTTGTAATGTTTGATGAATTTTTTGTCGCAACAATTCACATTCAAGTAATTGGTCACCAAATAACTGCAAAGCTTCTTGTTGGCTTTGTAGTGCGGTTTCTTTCAGTGGACTTATTTTATCTAACGATGTTGCTAAAATAACCAACTCTCTCGGACTCACTTTTCGGGTGGCAACTTTAGAAATCAATCGTTCTAAATCGGAAATTTGTTGAATTTGTTGGCTAAAAAAATGCAACTGCTCTTGGTTTTGCAAAAAGTATTGCACCACCTGATGTCTGGCTTCAATTAAAGAAATATCTTTTAAAGGCAAAGCCAACCAACGTTTCAACATTCGGCTTCCCATGGGAGAAACCGTTTTGTCAATCACATCAATTAAGGTAACCGCATTGGGATGCGGACTGTGAAATAACTCTAAATTTCGAATGGTAAAACGATCCATCCAAACATAAGCATCTTCCGCAATTCGGTGCAATTGGTTGATATGCTCCAAATGCTGGTGTTGGGTTTCCGATAAATAGTACAAAATAGCACCCGCAGCTACAATGCCATCGGTTAGTTCCTCCACTCCAAAACCTCTTAAAGAGTTGGTTTGGAAATGTTTGGTAAGTGCTTCTATGGAATAATCGTATTGAAACACCCAATCTTCCAACATAAAATAGTGGGTATCTTCTCCAAAAACTTCTTTAAATTGGTTTCGGTTGGGCTTGGCAATTAATATTTCGCTTGGCTGAAAGTTTTGCAATAATTTATCAATATAATCTTCTTTGCCTTGTGAAAGCAAAAACTCACCGGTAGAAACATCTAAAAATGCGATTCCGATTTGTTTCTTCCCGAAGTGTATACTTGCTAAAAAGTTGTTACTCTTTTGCTGTAACACCTCATCATTCATGGTAACTCCGGGAGTAACTAATTCGGTAACTCCTCGTTTTACAATGGTTTTGGTCATTTTTGGGTCTTCCAATTGATCACAAATAGCTACCCGTAAACCAGCTTTTACCAGCTTTGGTAAATATGTATGCAAACTATGGTGCGGAAAACCAGCCAATGCAGTTTCACTTTCGGAGCCATTGCCTCTTTTGGTTAATACAATTCCTAAAATTTGAGAAGCTCGAATGGCATCCTGTCCAAAGGTTTCATAAAAATCTCCCACGCGAAACAACAAACAAGCATCCGGATATTTACTTTTGATGCTATTGTATTGTTTCATTAATGGTGTTTCTTTGGTCTCTTTGGCTTTACCACTCATACGGCATTATTTTTTTTGAAAAAAAAGTTGAATTTATCAATTGGTAAATATACATACTTCACTGAAATTTTATAAAACAATAAAACACCCTATTTTTGTAGCATGAGAAAATTAGCCACTTCCGAATTACCTCGATTAGAAATTGAGGCGTTTAAACATGCAACCAAAACTCCCATTAGAATTGTTTTAGACGACATCCGAAGTTTACATAACGTTGGATCGGTTTTTAGAACCTCGGATGCTTTTTTGATAGATAAAATTTATTTGTGTGGCATTACCGCAACCCCTCCAAATAAAGAAATTCACAAAACTGCATTAGGGGCAACCGAAACGGTAGCCTGGGAATATGTAAAAGACATTCATGACTTAATCCCTAAATTAAAAGAAGAAAACTGGCAAGTTTTTGCTGTGGAACAAGTGGAAAATGCCACTTTTTTAAACTATTTTGAACCAAGCCAACCTTTGGTTTTGGTGTTTGGAAATGAAGTAAAAGGAGTACAACAATCGGTAATTGAAATGTGTGACGGTTGTTTGGAAATACCGCAATTGGGGCATAAACATTCTTTAAACATTTCGGTAAGTTGTGGCATTGTGGTTTGGGATTTGTTTCAAAAATTAAGTCGGAAGTAAAAAATCAAGAACTTATTATTCCTATTCAGAAATATTTATTCTTAAACTACGAAAATTTGTTCATGTTGCTAATTTAACACTAAGCACCTAACACCATCTCTTGGTAGCTTAACACGGTGGAAAATCCTTTAGAAACAAAATATTCGGTAGGGTTTTCTTCAGAAACAGCCAACACAAAATCACCTCCCCAAGCCCCCAAACTTTTGATATCTCCTTCAAAGTCGGAAAAAAAAGTTTCATGAATAGTAGGACTTTGCAATACATCACTCATTTTTACTTCGTGCTCACGGATTAATTGAACAAACTCCTGCACATCATCACACGCTAAAACCGCTTTGGTAATTCGGTTAATAGGCTGGATGGTTTTGGCCCAATCATGGTTTTTTCTGAGATATTTTTGGACCTCTCTTTGGCTATCTTGCTTTTGGTTTAAATGTACAAAATACAAGTATTTGCTAAATTTTGGCAGAAAGTTTACCCTCTTCACCAATGGATTTCCATCTTGCAATTGGTAAATAATAGGAACCTCGTTTTTAGCACAAGCAATGTCATAGCCACTGCCTCCAAAAGTAGCTTGTAACAAATCCCAAGCATCTATTTTTCTCCATTGGGCTAAGTTGTTAACTAATGTAGAAGACGTTCCTAATCCCCAATTTCTTGGAAATGTTAGTTTGGTATGCATTTTAAAACCTCCTTCCCAAGGAGATTCTTTATAACAATATTGAAGCAATTGCAACAACCTACTTCTTACATCGGTTACAGGTTGGCTAGTGCCTTGAATCTCTGCAATGGTAAAGATTTCTTGCACCCATATATTGCCATTTCCCTCATAACCAATCCACTCGATATGGGTGGCAGATATTGGTTCTACTTCCAAACTTTGTCCGAATTTGGTTGGGACAGCCAAAGCCAAAGCACCGTCTAAAACAACATATTCTCCGGTTAGCAATAGTTTGCCATGACTGTAATAGGTGGTCATCTTAGGAATTTTTTCGCAAGTTTTCTAAAAAAGAAGCCACTGATGCATGGGTAATGGTGCTGTTTTGTACATAAGCCTGTACCGCTTTTCTTTCCTCCTGACTAGCATGGTACTGATTCAGGATGTTATTAAGGTGCATTTTCATGTGACCTTCTTGAATTCCTTTGGTAGTAAGCGAACGTAAAGCAGCAAAATTTTGAGCCAAACCTACGGTTGCAACAATTCGCATCAATTGTTCAGCCGAAGGTTTTTGCAAGATTTGCAAAGCAATTTTAACCAAAGGATGCAAAGAAGTTAGTCCTCCAACCGTTCCCAAAGCCAAAGGCACTTCTAACCAAAATCGAAAAATACCATTTTCGATACTTGCATGTGATAAACTACTGTAAACACCATCTTTGCTTGCATAGGCATGTGCAGCAGCTTCTACTGCTCTAAAATCGTTTCCGGTAGCCAACACTACTGCATCAATTCCGTTCATAATGCCTTTGTTGTGTGTCACGGCTCTATAGGGTTCCACTTCGGCAATTTTAACCGCTGCTACCATTTTTTCGGCAAATTCTTTTGGGTTTTCGATACCTTTCTCCACTAAATCTTCTACCGAACAACTTACTTCTGCACGAACCACGCAATTGGTAACATAGTTTGACAAAATACTCATGATTACCTGGATGGGTTGTTTCTCTTCAAACAAAGCAAAATGCTCTGCCTCAAGCAACATGGTTTTGGCAAACTGCTCTAAACAGGAATTGATAAAATTTGCTCCCATGCTATCTTTGGTATCAAAGGTGGCATGGAGCTGGTAATAATTAGGTATTTTATGGGTTTGGTTTTTTAATTCGATGTTTAAAATTCCTCCCCCTCTTTTTTGCATATTTTGTGTAATATGCTGGGTGGTTTCGTGCAATTTAGGCAATAAAAACTGCCAAAACTCTTGTAATGCTTTGTTGGAGCCGTGGTACATAAAATGTACTTGACCAATCTTTTCGGTTCCTTCAATCGTGGTTTTAAAACCACCTCTTTTGCTCCAATATTTGGCAGATTTGGCTGCTGCAGCAACTACCGAACTTTCTTCAATAGCCATTGGTACGGTAAAAAAAGTACCATCAATCAAAAAATTGGGAGCAATCCCAAGAGGCAAATAAAAATTACTAATGGTGTTTTCGATAAACTCATCGTGTAAATTTTGTAAATCCTGATCGGCATTCCAATATTGCTGAATGATTTGTTTTGCTTGCTCAGGGTTAGAAAAATAGGTGTTACTCAACCATTGGATTTTTTCTTCTTTACTCCATTTAGAAAAACCCGAAACTTCGTTGCTCATTGTTGCTATTTTTAGAGTGGCAAAGATAGATAATTGTATCGATGGAAAGTAGGGGTTTTAATTGTTGAGGATTAATATCACTCTCCAATCAACAACCCGGAAACATTCCAAGAGCTAAAACTTGACCCTTCCGGAGCACCTTGCGGTATTTTAACCTGCACACGATGTTTGCCAGCTGGCAAATCTCCTAATTCGATAAATATAGGATTAGTTACAGTACCCGGACACCAATTAGAACGGCTGTAATCAGAAGAAGACAGACCATTGCCAAAATTACCCGATGCAGGATTGTATAAACGATAAGAGCCACAATCCATCCTCCAAGGGGTAAAGGCATGAACTTTTTGTTCATTCCAATAAATGATATTGGTTTTTGGCACGAACTCATCTCCGGCACCCCAGCCACCATGACCGGTAGTGATGTAACGTAAACGAGCATTTTTTAATGGCTTTTCTAACGTAAAAGTTACCTCTAAACCTTTGTTGTGGTTAAACATGGTGCCATATTCTTGTCCTCCCATCTCCATCACATTGGTGGTATTAAATAATGGAATTACTTGATTACTTGGAATAGTAGCTCCCTCGCCATCGTGAATGGTTATTTCTAATGAAATTTGGTATCCTCCTTTGTCGTAATTTCCAATAAATGCACCAATCCATACTTCTTGGTTGCTCAAAGCCGGGTGTAACTCAGAAATTTCTTGACGAAACGACACTTTTTCATGCCATTGTTTGTCTTTCAATTCTAAATAATTGTATTGTTTGATGCCAAAAGGTGTAAAAAATCGCATCAACTCTACCAATGGTTTGTAAGTTTCAGTTGCCACTACTCCTTGGTATTTTTTGCCGTTTCCATTTTCATACACTGGTAGTTGGTTCATCCCATTTTGTATTCCGTCTAAAAAAGATATAGGCTTTCCTTGCGGAATCATAAATACCGATCCGGTTCGATCGTAGGCATCTCCGGTAGAAATCTGTTTTAATTCCACAAAAATGGTATTTCCAGGTTCAATCTCAGGTAAAGATACTTTTCGTAAAATTACCGTTCCGTTGGCAAAACGTAAAATACTATCGTTGGATTTTGCTGCATCAGAAAAATGGATGGTTTCTTTATCAAAAACAGATATGGTAGTAAATCTACTTTTCCATAAGGCATCGCGGTAATCTAGTATGGAAGTTTTCGAAACATTGGGAACTTCTCCATTTTTAGGGAATTCTTTTATTTTTCCCACTTTAGTTGCTGTAATGGCAAAATTCCCGTTGCGAACCATTTCTAACACCAATCCTAATGATTGCCCTAATACGGTTGGAGCACCTTTTATTTTTGCCTCATTTGTTACCCATAATTCCAAAGTATTTGAATTGATGATGGTTTTGGCTTTTTTACATTCATATCCTAAAATTTTCTTGGTTTCGTTGGTCCATTCAAAGTTTTGTTTGGCAATGGCTTCTTCATCAAACATAGCTACTTGTTTGCCATGTTTTAAAGTTGCTACTTGTACATAACTTTGTTTGGTAGGTTGCACATATATTTGCTCAAAGGGAATTTTTGCAACCCCTTGCATCATTTTTTGGGAAGTAATCCAAACTTTATCAGAAGAGGCAAAAACCAAAATAGGATCTTGGTTTTCGATCATTTTACCATGCGAACTTCTTTGGTAAGTAATTTGAAAGTTTTGTGAAAACCCAAAAGAGGTAATGAAAAAAATTCCGAAAATTAAGTTACGAAGCATCTTTTTTTTGGTTTAAAATTAAACATTTACCATCGGTAGTTGATCATCTTTTTTACCTTATGATACAATTCCGGAAATTCTTCTTGAAATTTCTCAGGAGTTTCAAAAAAAAGTTCTAACAACACAGCAACAAATTCAAACGAGTTGGTGTATGCATAAATTCGAAAGTAATTTGATTCGATTAATTTTTGATGATGAATTGGTTGCATCACATATTTCTTGATTTTTTTATACATATCTGCAAAAATAATGGCACTAGAGTCTTGACTTTTTAAACCGTGAAAATGATATGCATGAGCAAACTCGTGAAACCCCAAATGTAAATTATCATTTTTGGTAGAAAAGCCATGTACAAAATCTTCCCATGAAAAAACAATTGCTTTCATCCTGGGA
>CAZAHJ010000041.1:2975-17923 GCA_964485115.1 uncultured Flavobacterium sp. | reverse complement strand
CAATATGCTGAATAAGTACTTTCATTTTTGTATGTATTATTGGAAAAAGCAAAACCTGCTGCTCAAAAAGAATTTGCACAATTAACAGCTTTCGCAAAAGAACTAGACGGCATTGATCAACTAGAAAAATGCGATGGTCCTTACTATTCTGAGAAATTGAAACAAAAATTATTCAATTTAGATGATGAGTTGTTGAAACCATATTTTAAATTAGAAAATGTACTACATGGTGCTTTTAACATTGCAGAAAAATTATTCGGAATTACATTCAAAGAAGTTTTTGACATTGACAAATACCACGAAGATGTGCAAACTTTTGAAGTGTTAGATTTCGAAGGTAAATTAGTTGCTGTCTTCTATTCTGATTTTTTTCCTAGAAAAGGAAAACGAAATGGTGCATGGATGACTTCCTTCAAACCACAATATATTAAAGACGGAATCAACGAACGACCACATGTTTCCATTGTTTGTAATTTCACTCCTCCAACCGAAACGAAACCATCTTTATTGACTTTCAACGAAGTTACAACCTTGTTTCACGAATTTGGCCATGCCTTACACGGCATGTTAGCCAACACAACGTATCCAAGTTTATCCGGAACCTCAGTCTATTGGGATTTTGTAGAATTACCAAGTCAAGTGATGGAAAATTGGTGTTACCAACCAGAAGCTTTGGCTTTGTTTGCAAAACACTACGAAACTGCAGAAATCATTCCACAAGAATTTGTAGAGAAGATTAAAGAAAGTGCGAATTTCTTAGAGGGAATGGCAACGTTACGTCAGTTAAGTTTCGGCCTTTTAGACATGGCTTATCATGGAAAATCTCAAACTATTGAAGATGTAAAAGCTTTTGAAAAACAAGCCATGGAAATTGCAACCTTATATCCTGATGTGGAAGAAAATTGCATGAGCACCTCTTTCTCGCATATTTTTCAAGGTGGTTATTCCTCGGGATACTATAGCTATAAATGGGCAGAAGTTTTAGATGCAGATGCTTTTGCGCATTTCCAAGAAAAAGGAATTTTCAATAAGGAAGTAGCAACCAAATTTAAAGACAACGTACTTTCCAAAGGTGGCACCGAATTACCAATGGAATTGTATAAAAAGTTTCGTGGTCAAGAACCGAAAGTAGATGCCTTATTGAAAAGGGCAGGACTTCATGTTTAGTGCATCAAAAAACAAAAAAAATTACTACCCATGCACCGAGTGATGCTTGCCTAAATCTTGCATCACTTGTGCTTCGTATGCTAACAATGCTTGCCATTTGTTATTCACTTTTTTAACATCGTCATATTTGCGGGCAAACTTTAAAAACATGGTATAATGTCCGGCTTCCGATTTCATTAAATCAAAATAAAACTTAGCCAAAATTTTATCCTCTAAATTTTCAGAAAGCACTCTAAAACGTTCACAACTTCTTGCTTCAATCAAGGCTGCAACCAATAAATGATGTACCAAACCATCGGTACGTGAACCTCCTTTTGGAAAAAACTGTTGAATTTTCTTAACATATTCATCCGGACGTTGTGGCCCTAATTCAAACCCATATTCTTTCAACTTATGCATCACCATTTTAAAATGTCCCATTTCCTCTCGAACCAAGTCGGTCATTTCATGAATTAACTCTGTTTTATCCGGATTTGTAACAATAATAGATATTGCCATGCTGGCAGCTTTTTGTTCGCACCAAGCATGATCTATCAAGATTTCCTCGATATTTTTTTCTGCAATATGAGCCCAACGTGGGTCGGTTGGTAATTTTAATCCTAACATGGCAAAGCAATTTGTGCAAAAATAAAACTTTCTGTGGTTATACTCTTAAAATAGCTGACAAACAAAATCACAAATGGTTGATAAATTGGTAAAAATATTACGTTTTGTTTCACATCAATTTAGCGAATGAATAATTAAATTTGCACTTTATAAATTACTTTTCAAACCTTTGTTATAATCGCACTACTAAAATGAAAACAGACAACTTTGCTCAACGACACATTGGTCCGAGAGAATCCGATTTACAACATATGTTTCAAACCATTGGGGTGGAAAACTTTGATCAATTAATTTTTGAAACCATTCCCAATGATATTTTATTAAAAAGTCCATTACAATTAGAAGCTCCAATGAGCGAGTATGAGTTTGCCAATCATATCCAACAATTAGGTGCTAAAAATAAATTGTACAAAACCTACATTGGTTTGGGCTACCATCCTACCATTACACCGGCTGTAATTCAACGTAATATATTTGAAAATCCGGGTTGGTACACTGCTTACACTCCTTACCAAGCTGAAATTGCCCAAGGTAGATTAGAAGCAATTTTAAATTACCAAACCGTAGCCATTGAATTAACCGGAATGGAAATTGCCAATGCTTCTTTATTAGATGAAGGTACTGCAGCTGCAGAAGCAATGGCCATGTTGTTTGATGTGAGAACCAGAGACCAAAAGAAAAACAACGCAAATAAGTTTTTTGTTTCTGAAGAAATTTTACCACAAACACTTTCTGTTTTGCAAACTCGTTCTACCCCAATTGGAGTTGAATTGGTAGTTGGTAACCATGAAACCTTTGATTTTTCCAATGAGTTTTTCGGAGCAATTTTACAATATCCAGGCAAACACGGACAAGTTACCGATTATACCAGCTTTATTCAGCAAGCAAAGAATAACGACATCAAAGTTGCAGTTGCTGCTGATTTGTTAAGCCTAACCTTGTTAACGCCTCCCGGAGAAATGGGTGCTGATGTAGTCGTAGGAACTTCACAACGTTTCGGAATTCCGATGGGTTACGGTGGGCCTCATGCTGCTTTTTTTGCAACCAAAGAAGAATACAAAAGAAGTGTACCAGGAAGATTGATTGGAGTTACGATTGACACCAACGGAAATCGTGCTTTGCGAATGGCTTTACAAACTCGTGAGCAACATATTAAACGTGAAAAAGCTACTTCAAACATTTGTACTGCCCAAGTTTTGTTAGCAGTAATGGCTGGCATGTATGCCGTATACCATGGTCCAAAAGGATTGACTTACATTGCCAACAAAATTCACCAACAAGCAGTGGCTTTAACCAATGCATTGAATCAAATGGGAGTGTACCAAACCAACACCCATTTTTTTGATACTTTATCCTTTAAAGCAGATGCCAAAAAAGTAGAAAAAGTTGCTTTAGCAAACGAAATAAACTTCTTTTATCCAGATGCAGAAACCGTGATTTTGTCGTTAAACGAAACTACTTCTGTTGAGGACTTACAAAAAATTGTACACATTTTTGCAGAAGCTCTGCAAAAAGATGCTGTTCAGGTGGTGTTGGAGAATCACAGCCAAATTCCATCGAACCTTCAAAGAACTTCTTCTTTCTTAACCCACGAGGTTTTCAATTCCTATCACTCTGAATCGGCATTGATGCGTTACATCAAAAAATTAGAAAGAAAAGATTTGGCTTTAAACCATTCGATGATTTCTTTGGGTTCATGTACCATGAAACTAAATGCAGCAGCAGAGATGTTGCCATTAAGCATGCCACAATGGAACCAGTTACATCCTTTTGTTCCTGTAGACCAGGCAGAAGGTTACCAAATTCTTTTGAAAAAATTAGAACATCAATTAAATGTGGTTACAGGTTTTGTAGGCACTACCTTGCAGCCTAACTCAGGGGCACAAGGAGAATATGCAGGGTTGATGACCATTCGAGCCTATCACATGGCACGTGGAGAAGCCCACAGAAATGTATGTTTAATTCCGGCATCTGCACACGGTACCAATCCGGCATCTGCTGCTATGGCAGGGATGGAAATTGTAGTGACCAAAACCATGGAAAATGGAAACATTGACGTAGAGGATGTTCGTGCAAAAGCTTTGCAATATAAAGATAGCTTGTCTTGTTTGATGGTAACTTACCCTTCTACACACGGAGTTTTTGAGAGTGCCATTAGAGAAATTACCCAAATTATACATGACAATGGTGGTTTGGTATACATGGATGGTGCCAACATGAACGCTCAAGTTGGCTTAACCAACCCCGCAACCATTGGTGCAGATGTATGTCACTTAAACTTACACAAAACCTTTGCCATTCCTCACGGAGGAGGTGGCCCAGGAGTTGGACCTATTTGTGTGAACGAAAAATTAGTCGACTTTTTACCAACCAACCCAATTATACCAACTGGAGGAAACCAAGCGATTTCAGCTATTTCAGCAGCTCCTTATGGTTCTGCATTGGTGTGTTTGATTTCTTACGGATACATTTGTATGTTAGGTTCCGAAGGTTTGACCAACGCTACCAAATATGCTATTTTAAATGCCAATTACATGAAAGCTCGATTAGAAGCCCACTACCCTATTTTATATACTGGAGAAATGGGAAGAGCTGCACACGAAATGATTTTAGATTGCAGAGCATTCAAACAACAAGGCATTGAAGTAACAGACATTGCAAAACGATTGATGGATTATGGATTCCATGCTCCAACGGTTTCTTTCCCGGTTGCCGGAACCTTAATGATTGAACCTACCGAATCAGAAGACTTGGCGGAATTAGATCGTTTTTGCGATGCGATGATTGCCATCCGTCAAGAAATTGAGGATGCAACTGCAGAAGATGCAAACAATCCGCTAAGAAATGCACCCCATACTTTGGCTATGGTAACCGCAAATGAATGGGTATTTCCGTACAGCAGAGAAAAAGCAGCTTATCCTTTAGAGTATGTAGCAGAAAACAAATTCTGGCCTTCTGTAAGAAGAGTAGATGAAGCCTACGGTGACAGAAATTTAGTTTGCTCTTGTGCTCCAATTGAAGCGTATATGTAAGCCTCCCCTAACCCCTCTTTGGGAGGGGAACATGATAAAATTTCCCCTCCCAAAGAGGGGAATATTTTTTTTAAACATTTGAAATTAAAATAAATGAAAGACATTGCAACCCGCGAAGACATTCTTCTTATCCTTAAAGAGTTTTACGAAAAACTCCTTGCAGAAAATTCCATCAATTACTTTTTTACCAAATTGACCAATGTAGAAGAACATTTAGAGGAGCATTTGGAAATATTAGCTACCTTTTGGGAACAGTCTTTATTTTTAAAGGGTGGATACTATAACAACATGTTTCAAATACACCAAAAAGTGCATGAAAAAAGTCCTTTTGCCAATGAACATTACCAAACATGGTTACATCATTGGAACCAAACCATTGATACCTGTTTTCAAGGAAATTATGCGGAACAAATGAAAACCCAAGCATTAAGCATGGCAACAGTGATGCAAATAAAATTAAAGTAAAATGAAATTACTCTCCGAAATCTTACTAAAAGAAAACTACTATAAAATTACTTTTAAAATTAGTGCTTCTAAGCATTTATTTGTGAAAGGAAAAATTAACGGAATTGATGGCACGTTTATTTTAGACACAGGTGCTTCAAACAGTTGTGTTGGGTTAGAACAAATAAATAAGTTTCAACTAAAAGCCAAGGCATCCAAAACCAAAGCAGCAGGTGCAGGAGCGGTGGGTATGGAAACCCAATTGGCAAAGAAAAATGAATTAAAACTTGGCAAATGGAAAACCAAAACCCTTACTTTGGTTATTTTTGACTTAACACACGTAAACCATGCATTAACCGAACATGGCATGCAAGAAGTAGATGGCATTATTGGGGCAGATGTATTAATGAAAAGCAAAGCTATTATTGACTATTACCACCATAAAGTGTATTTGAAAAGATAAAAAAAGCCCCTTGCTCAACACAAAGGGCTTTTCATTTTATGAAGGAGTTAATTATAACTCTAAAGCTTTTTTCGGATTGTTGTCCATTAAAATTTCCACTGGATTTTCTAAAGCCTCTTTTACTGCAACCAAGAATCCTACCGATTCTCTACCGTCAATAATACGGTGGTCGTAGGACAATGCCACATACATTACTGGAGCAATTACAATTTGTCCGTTTTTCACAATGGCTCTATCTACCACATTGTGCATTCCTAAAATACCCGATTGTGGTGGGTTGATAATTGGAGTACTCAACATACTACCGAAAACACCACCATTAGAAATGGTAAAGGTACCTCCGGTCATTTCATCCACAGTAATTTGTCCGTCACGTGCACGAATAGCCAAACGTTTAATTTCGGCTTCCACTCCTCTAAAAGTCAACAATTCTGCATTACGAACCACAGGAACCATCAAGCCTTTTGGTCCGGAAACTGCAACCGAAATATCACAAAAATCGTAGGTTACTTTTTCTTGCCCATCAATCATCGAATTCACATCTGGGTATAATTGCAAAGCTCTTACAACTGCTTTGGTAAAAAAGCTCATAAAGCCCAATCCTAATCCGTGTTTAGCTTTAAATGCTTCTTTGTATTCTTCGCGTAATGCGTAAATAGCTGACATGTCTACCTCGTTAAAAGTAGTCAGCATGGCAGTTTCGTTTTTGGCAGCCACCAAACGCTCTGCTACTTTTCTTCGCAACATAGATAATTTCTGACGTTCTGCTCCACGGCTACCTCCTGTTGGAGTTCCCATACTTGGTACTGCATTTACGGCATCTTCTTTGGTAATTCTACCTGCTTTACCGGTACCAACAATATCACTAGGCTCTATATTTTTCTCTGCTAAAATTTTCTTTGCAGCTGGTGAGGCATGTCCGGTTGCTGATGTATTTGCGACTACTGGTGCTTGTACTGGAGTAGGTGCTTTTTGCTCTTCAACTTTCGGAGCTTCTGCAGCTTGGTCTGCACTTGCTGTTGGGGCTGTTGCACTAGTGTCAATTAAACAAACTACTGCTCCAACCGCTACTGCATCTCCTTCTGATGCTTTTAAAGTAATCACACCACTTGCTTCTGCAGGTAATTCTAAGGTTGCTTTGTCTGAATCCACTTCGGCTATTGCTTGGTCTTTTACCACATAATCTCCATCTTTTACCAACCAAGTGGCAATTTCCACTTCCTTAATGGACTCTCCCGGAGAGGGAACTTTCATTTCTAAAATCATATTTTTTAGTTTAAAGTTTATTGGGTTTAAAGTTTAAAGTTTAAAGTTTAATGTAAATATCGCACGAAACCTGAAACCTGAAACTTGAAACAAATTTTTATCTAAACAAATTCTTGTCAAAAACCATTCTAATAGCATCGTGATGTCTTCTTCTGTCGCGAGTAAAACTACCCGAAGCTGGAGCTGCATAAGCCTTTAGCGAAGCCAACCTCCATGGAACTAAATTAAAATTCATCAACATATAGCCATAAGCTCCCATGTTTTTTGGCTCCTCTTGGGCCCAAACAAAATCATCTACATTTGGATAGCTTTTAATGATTTCTTGGATTTTATCTGTAGCCAACGGAAACAATTGCTCCAATCTAACCAAAGCTACGTCATTTCTTCCTAACTTTTCTCTCTCAGCCTTGATATCATAGTAAAACTTACCAGAAACGAACACCATCGTTTTGATGGCTTTTTTGTCCGAAACATTCGGATCGTCAATCACTTCTTGAAAATATCCATTGGCCAATTCTGTTTTAGCAGAAATTGCCTCAGGGTGACGCAACAAACTTTTTGGCGACATTACTACCAAAGGTTTGCGGAAATTGGTTTTCATTTGTCTGCGTAGCAAATGAAAAATGTTAGCTGGAGTGGTCACATTTGCAACATACATATTGTGACGTGCACATAACTGCAAATATCTTTCCAAACGAGCGGAAGAATGCTCTGCCCCTTGCCCTTCATAACCATGAGGCAATAACATTACAATACCGTTTTGGTTGTTCCATTTGTCTTCACCAGAAGAAATATATTGGTCAATCATTATTTGAGCCCCGTTAGAGAAATCTCCAAATTGTGCTTCCCAAATGGTTAAAGCATTCGGATTTGCCAAAGCATAACCATAATCAAAACCTAACACGCCATATTCTGATAAAAAGGAATTGTAAATGCGAAAGTTTCCTTTGGCATTTGGGATGTTTTGCAATAAAACTACTTCTTCTTCGCTATCTTCTACTTTAACCACGGCATGACGGTGCGAGAAGGTTCCTCTTTCTACATCCTGACCCGAAATCCTTACATCGTATCCTTCTGACAACAACGAAGCATAAGCCAAAGTTTCTGCTGTTCCCCAATCAATGGCATCGTTTTGATACATTGTTTTGCGATCGGAAACTATTTTTTGAATTTTATTGATAAACTTTTTGTCCGCAGGTAAGGTAGAAACCAAATCTATCATTTCGTTTAGCTGACTCTGTGGGAAAGAAGTATCTACTTTTTCTAACATTTTATCGTCACTCACTTGCTCAAAACCTTGCCATTCATCTTGCATAAAAGGCGTGATAATGGTTAATTGTTTTTGACGAGAGGCTTCTAAATTCTCTTCCAATTTGGCTTTGTATGCTGCTTCAATTTGATTGATATAATCTTGGTTTACAATACCTTCTACAATCAATTTTTCTGCATAAATATCTCTTGGATTCTTGTGACGAGAAATAATTTTATATAAAATTGGCTGGGTAAAACGAGGCTCATCCCCTTCGTTATGACCGTATTTTCTGTATCCTAATAAATCGATAAACACATCTTTACCAAATGTCATTCGGTATTCTAAGGCAAACAACATGGCATGTACCACTGCTTCTACATCGTCTGCATTCACATGCAATACGGGTGACAGGGTTACTTTTGCCACATCTGTACAATAGGTAGAAGAACGGGCATCTAAATAGTTGGTAGTAAAACCAACTTGATTGTTGATTACGATATGAATGGTGCCTCCTGTTTTGTAGCCATCTAACTGCGACATTTGTACAATTTCGTACACAATACCTTGTCCGGCAACAGCGGCATCTCCGTGTACTGCTATAGGCAATACTTTCGAAAAATCGTTCGGGAAGTATTTATCTTGCTTGGCACGAGCTATACCTTCAATTACTGCACCAACGGTTTCTAAGTGCGATGGGTTTGGTGCTAAATTAATATTGATAGATTTACCTGAAGTTGTTTTTCTATCTGCTGTTAAACCCAAATGGTATTTAACGTCTCCATCAAAATATTCTTTGTCGTAATCTTTCCCATCAAATTCAGAGAAAATATCTTGGGTTGGTTTGCCAAAAATATTAGCTAAAATATTCAAACGACCTCTATGTGCCATCCCCATTACAAACTGCTCTACTCCCATTTCGGCAGCTTTTTCAATTACTGCATCTAAACCGGGGATGATGCTTTCACCACCTTCTAACGAAAAACGTTTTTGACCCACATATTTGGTATGTAAAAAGTTTTCAAAAGAAACAGCTTCGTTTAATTTTCCTAAAATATGTTTTTTCTGAGTTTCGTTAAACGTAGGTAAATTATCGTTTTTACCAAGTCTGTCCTGAATCCATTGTACCACTTTTGGGTCGCGGATGTACATATATTCCACTCCAATAGATTGGCAATACACATTGTTTAAATGCGATACTATTTCTTGCAAAGTTGTAGCTTGAGCAAAACCTACCGTTTTGGCAGCATCAAATTTTCCGTTTAAGTCTGCATTAGAAAGTCCAAAATTTTCTATAGCTAAGGTTGGACTGTAAGTTCTTCTGTCTCTAACCGGATTGGTTTTAGTAAACAAATGACCACGAGTTCTGTAGCCTTCAATTAATTTTAAAACTTTAAATTCCTTTTCTACTTTTCCAACCAATGCTCCATTCTGTTCTGCATCTGCTGCATAAGTCACTAAAGCATCTTGTTTGGAAAATTCGTTTGCAAAATCAAAACCTTGAAAAAAGGCCCTCCAACTAGGCTCTAAGCTATCTGGATTTTGGGTGTATTGTTCGTATAAATCTGCAAAAAATTGGGTATGTGCTGCATTTAAAAAGGAAAACCTATCCATCATTAAATTGGTGTATCAGAGTTGTTTTTAAAATTGATGCAAAATTACAACAAATACAAAAAACGCACACTTAGTTTTTGTAATTATTTATGAGGAATTGTTGTAAAAAAAATATAGTTTTCAAAGAAATAAAAAAAAATTATCTAACTATTACACTTAAAATTAAAAACAAATTCCAAAATATTATTATTTATATTAATACTGTTAAACTTTATCAATTAAAAACATGTTTAATGTTTTATAAAAAATATTGAAAATATTATTATGAAATTGATTTTAATTACTGAAATGTTTTCGGATGTATACTTTTTGCCAAATGCGTTTGATTAATAAAAAACTCACTTCTTCTGAAATTTCAACCAAATCATTTACTGTGATTGATTTCACCTGAGCTTCTGAAACATCTACAATATAGAGCAAATTCAAATATTCTGAAAATTGGTATTGCAATAAATCATACACTTTTTGATGTATTGCTTGAATAATTTGCTCTGGAGTTGCTTGTAAAGACAAATCTAACGGATGGTTTGCTAACTGAAAATCTTTATTGGTTTGTATAATCAATGCTTCCAACAAATTTTCTTGTTGCACTTGCTTTTCTAACTCGCTTAAATGTTGCAATTCCCAACTCATTGTTCACGGTGCATCAATTGTTTTGCTAAAGCTCGGATAGGAGCTTTGGCACTTTCATCAACAGCAATACTATCTAAAATAGCAAATGCTTGGTCAGAATAACTTTGTACTGCATCTATAGCTTTTTGGGCAGATCCACTTTGTATAAAATAATGTTTTACTGCTTCAATTTTAGGTTGTGGATTCTCAGGCTGTAAACTATACAAGTGTAACAATTGCTGTTTGTCTTCCTCTGAAAGCAACTCTAATGCATGAATGTATAAGAAGGTTTTTTTATTTTCGATAATATCACCACCAACTTGTTTTCCAAAAGTTTCCGGATTGCCAAAACAATCTAAATAATCATCTTGAATTTGAAAGGCCGTTCCAATTTGTAATCCAAAGGTATACCACAATGCAGCCTCTTTTTCATCAGCCTTGTGTACCATGGCTCCCATTTGCATGGCACATCCAAGCAAAACCGCAGTTTTGTGTTGAATCATCTGCAAGTATTGGGCTTCGGTTACGGATTCCATGTGTTCAAACTCCACATCCCATTGTTGGCCTTCGCATACTTGTAAAGCTGTTTGGTTAAATAATTGCAACATTGGGGCCAATATTTCAGGAGGGTATTGCTGCAAACATTGGTAGGCTTTGATCAGCATGGCATCACCGGATAAAATTCCGGTATTCAAATCCCATTTATGATGAACAGTTTGATTTCCTCTACGCAATGGAGCTTCGTCCATAATATCGTCATGCACTAAGGTAAAATTGTGAAAAATTTCTACAGCTTTTGCAGCTTCTAAGGCCTCATGGTAATTGCCATAACAAGTAGCTGTGAGCAATGTTAAAACCGGACGAATACGCTTACCGGGCAATTGTAAAATATAATCAATTGGTTCATACAAACCTTTTGGTTGCTGGTTTTTAGCTACCAATGGCCATTGGTTTTGTAATACTTTTTGTAAATCTGAAACGGATTGCATACCAACATTTTTAAAGTACACAAAGAAAAGCTATTTTGTAAAAAACTATCTAGATGTTTGCATAAAATTACCAGAATTAAGCTAACACAATTTTTCAAAAAATGATTTACCAAGTGAATGTTAAATAATTGTAAAACTTAGGAAACTTTCATAGTTTCTAAAGTTTCCTATATTATTTTTGTACTCGAAATTTAACTAATGGAAGAACAAATCATACAAAAGTCGGCAGAGATGTTCCTAAGCATGGGCTTTAAAACCGTGACCATGGATGATATTGCCAATGAACTTGGTATCTCTAAAAAAACACTATACCAATATTTTAGTAATAAAAACGATTTGGTACATTCTTGTGCCATGTATTTGTTTGATTTTATTGAATGTGGTGTAGATCAAATTTGTGCCAAAAGCCAAAATCCAATTCAGGAATTGTATGAAATAAAAAACTACGTGCTTCAAAACTTAAAAGACGAAAGCTCCTCTCCTATTTACCAATTGCAAAAGTATTTTCCTAAAACTTACCAAGAACTTTCTGCCAAACAATTTGAAAAAATGCAAAGCTGTATGGTAACCAATTTACAAAAAGGCATACAAATGGGGTTGTTTAGAGACAATATCGACTTGGAATTTATTACCAGAGTGTATTACAAAGCAGCTATGGTTATTAGAGACCAAGAGGTTTTTCCGTTAGATAAATTCACTTTACCCCAACTCGAAAAATATTTACTCGATTACCACCTAAGGGCTATTGTAACCCCTAAAGGTTTAGAAATTATCCACCAATTAAACCAACAAAACTAAGATGCAACCTGTATTAAAAATTGTACTTTTTTGGTTTTTTACACTAACTGTTTTTAGTCAAACAGAAACCAAAAAGCTTTCTTTTACTTTGCAAGAAGCCATTGATTATGCCTTGCAAAATAACTTGAATGCCAAAAATGCCAATCGCGAATTGGAACAAGCAAAGCTCAAAAAATGGGAAACCACTACCATGGGGCTGCCTCAAATTAATGCTGCTATCGACTACCAAAACAACTTGGTCATTCAACGTTCGGTTGTTCCGGCTGAATTTTTTGGAGGGAATCCAGGAGAGTTTATCGATGTGGCTTTTGGCACCAAACACGTGATGATATGTAGAGCCACATTAAGCCAACTAATTTTTGACGGCTCGTACTTGGTTGGCTTGCAAGCTGCCAAAACTTACCTAAACTTTTACAAAGACATGCAAGTAAAAACCCGTCAGGAAATCAAACAGCAAATTATTCAAGATTACACCAATGTGTTGTTGTTGGAAAGAAGCATTGAATTGCTCGAAAAAAACAAAAAAACTTTAGAAAAAAATTACTTCGAAGCCAACCAAACATTTAAAAATGGGTTGATTGAAGAGGAAAGTGTAGAGCAAATTCAAATCACCCTTTCTACCATCAACAATAGCCTAAACAACAGCCAACGAATGCTGGTATTAAGCAAACAAATTTTGAAAATTCAATTAGGCTTGGCTTTGGAAGATAGCATCCAATTAACGGATAACTTGGATGTGTTAACACAACAAAATTATAGTTTAGAACTTACCCAAAGTACTTTTGATCGCAACAACAACATTGATTATATATTAGGTGAGAAAAACCAAGAGCAAATGCGTTTGTTGATGCTACAAGAAAAAAGCAAAGCTTTGCCATCTTTGGTTGCCAATGTAAACTTTGGATACAATGCTTTTAGCAACGAATTTAGTTTTTTAAATGCCAATCAACGTTGGTTGAATTTTTCTAGTGTAAATGTAGGTTTGCAAATTCCGATTTTTAGTAGTTTGGGAAGAAGTAGCAGAACCCAACAAGCCAAAATTAACTTTGAACGTTCCAAAGAGGAACTCATTAATTTAGGAAAATTATTGGATTTAAAATTCCAACAAGCCAAAAGTGATTACCAATTTAGCTTGGAAGATTTGGCAACCAACCAATCCAACTTAAAATTGGCTGAACGAATTGAACAAAAACAACAAATCAAATTTAAAGAAGGATTGAGCACCAGTTTTGAATTTGCCGAAGCCCAACGTCAGTTGTATAGTGCTCAGCAAATGTACTTGCAATCCATGATCAACGTAATCAATAAAAAAGCAGCATTAGATAATTTATTAGGAAATTAATTCTCAACAAATTCGACTAAAATAACTCATGAAAAAAATAATCTCTTTATTCAGTGTATTGGTTCTACTTTCTTGTGGAGATAAAAATGCCTCTTCGGTTGAAGAAGTCATCAAAACCAAAGATTTAAAACAAATCCAATTAAAGCGAAACGACATTCAAAAACAAATTGATGCTTTGCTGTTACAAATTGAAAAATTAGATGTTGCCATTGCAGATTTAGACACCATTAAAAAAAACACCTTGGTTAAAGTTGCAACTGTTAACGATACGATTTTTAAACATTACATAGAAGTACAAGGAAATGTAGAAACCAAAGAAAATATTTTGGTTTATCCGGAATTTCAAGGGGTGCTTACGCAATTAAATGTTAAAGTTGGTCAAAATGTAACCAAAGGGCAGGTTTTAGCCAAAATTGACGATGCCGGATTAGGAGCCCAATTGGCTCAGGCAGAAACACAATTAGCATTAGCTACTACCACTTTTGAACGTCAGAAAAACTTGTGGGAACAAAAAATAGGTTCAGAGATTCAGTATTTACAGGCTAAGACCAACATGGAAAGCCAGCAAAAAATCATCCAACAAATCAAAGCACAAATCAATAAAACTTTAGTAAGAGCTCCATTCAATGGGACAATTGATGCAGTAAATGTAGAAAGAGGGCAAGTAGTTGCTCCGGGTGCAGCTTTGTTTAGAGTGGTTAGTTTGCGTGATATGTATGTTAGTGCCAACATTCCGGAAGCTTATTTGCAAAACTTAAAATTAGGTGCTCCGGTTGATGTGCATTTGCAAGCAATCGGAAAAACCTACACCGGTAAAATTCGACAAATCGGAAAAAACATCAACCCAGCAAACAGAACATTATCAGTAGAAATTGCTTTACCAAACCCGGATAATTTGTTAAGACCAAACCAAGTTGCTGCATTAAAAATTGAAGATTATGTAAGCAACAATGCCATTGTAATTGCCGATATTCATTTTACCGAAAAAGCAGATGGGTCTAAAGTATGTTATGTGTTGCAAGACAAACCAAACAATGCTTCCGAAGCTTTGGTAAAAGAAGTAAGTATTGAAATCGGGAAATTTACCAACAACCAAGTAGAAGTCATCAAAGGATTACAAAACGGAGATCAATTGGTAATTGAAGGAGTGAAACAATTAAAAGACCAATCGAAAGTAACAGTATTGAAGTAGTAAATAGTGACTAGTAATTAGTGATAAGTGAATAGTCAAATGAATGATGGATAATGATTATAGAATGCTGAATAAAAGTCGGAATCTTCAAATGAAAAGTAAATTAATTATCACTAAAAACTTATCACTAGTCACTTATCACTAGTCACTTATCACTAGTCACTTATCACTAGT
>CAZAHJ010000041.1:0-2875 GCA_964485115.1 uncultured Flavobacterium sp. | reverse complement strand
TCACTTATCACTAGTCACTTATCACTAGTCACTTATCACTAGTCACTTATCACTAAAAAAAATATGAAAAACAAAATCATCAAAACATTCGGCATATCCAATTGGGCAATTGACAATCGGATGACGGTTTACGTAATCACAGCCATCTTGGTAATAGGTGGACTGATGTCGTACTACAACATGCCTAGAGAAAGTTTCCCGGAAATCAAGGAAACCAAAATATATGTGAGTTCGGTAAATCCAGGCAACTCTGCTGAAGATGTAGAGAAACTCATCACCAAACCCTTAGAGGAAGAATTCAACAACATTAGTGGGGTAACCAAAATTACTTCTAATACTGTGGACGATTATTCTTCTATCATGGTAGAGTTTGATGAAGACATTACCGTTGAAGCAGCCAAACAAAAAGTAAAAGACCAAGTTGATAAAGTAAAAGCAGAATCAGATTGGCCTGTAATTGACGGAGTTGGAAAAGTTGAACCCAATGTATTTGACCTCAACATTGCAGAAGAATTTCCGATATTAAATATCAATTTAACCGGAAATTTCACATCTATTCAACTAAAAGAATATGCAGAACATTTAGAAGACAAAATTGAACGATTGCCACAAATTAAAGAAGCTGCCATTCGTGGGGTGGACGATAGAGAAGTGGAAATTTCAGTAGATATGTTCAAAATGAATGCTGCAATGGTAAGTTTTGACGACATCATCAATGCCATTAAATTTGAAAACAAAACCGTATCTGGTGGTAGTGTTACCAATAATATCGTTAAAAAGAATATTAGGGTTATTGGAGAAATTGACAACCCATCACAGTTAGAAAACATCATTGTTAAAAAGCAAGATGGCAATGTGTACTTACGAGATATTGCCACGGTAACTTTTAAAGAAAAAGAAAGAACCACTTATGCTCGTAGCTATGGAGAGCCGGTGGTAATGCTCGACATTAAAAAGCGAAGTGGAAAAAACATGGTAGAAGCTGTGGAGAGCATCATGCAGATTGTTGAAGAAGCTCAAAAAAACTACTTCCCGGATGGCTTGGAAATTACGTTTGCAAACGACCAATCTGTTAGAACTTTAGCACAAGTAGATGACTTAGTGAACAACATTATTTTTGGGGTATTATTGGTTATTGGGGTATTGATGTTCTTTTTAGGATTACGAAATGCCTTGTTTGTTGGGGTGGCGATTCCATTATCTATGTTCATGTCGTATATGATTTTGGCTTCCATGGGCATCACCTTAAACACCATGGTACTATTTGCCTTAGTGATGGGATTAGGAATGTTGGTAGATAATGGAATAGTGGTAGTTGAAAACGTGTATTCTTTATACTCCAAAGGAATGTCGCTTACTGATGCTGCCAAACAAGGAGTTGGAGAAATTGCCTGGCCTATTATTGCTTCAACAGCAACTACATTGGCTGCCTTTTTCCCATTAGGATTGTGGCCAGGAACCATGGGAAAATTCATGGTTTACTTCCCTATGACATTATCGGTGGTACTATTTTCTTCGCTATTTGTTGCGTTGATTATCAATGCGATGTTGACCTCCCGTTTTATGAAATTGCAAGAAAGCGAATTACGCAAACCAGCATTAATCAAAATTTCTGGTTTAATGGCAATCATTGGTGTTGTATTGGTAATTGCCGGATTTGTTTGGAAAGTTGGCTTGTTTAGAGGGTTAGGTAATTTGATGGTTTTCTTTGCTATCATGATGTGGGTGTACAAATACTACTTAATCAAAGCACAATACTTTTTTCAAAACATCATTTTAACTTGGTTAGAACGAAAATACCAACGTTTCTTGACCTTTGCATTAATGAAAAGAAACGCAATATGGTTTGTATTAGGTACGTTTGTAATTTTAATTTTATCCTTTGTCGCAGTGGGAATTGCCAAGCCTAACGTATTGTTTTTCCCAGAAAACGAACCCAACCAAATCATGGTTTACATCGAATTTTCAGAGGGTACAGATATTCAAAAAACGAATGCTTTTACCAAGGAAATCGAGAAAAAGGTGTACAACGTAGTTTCTAAATACGTAGAAGACAACGAAAACTTTATGGTGGAAACCGCTATAGCTCAAGTTGGACAAGGAGCAGGAAATCCGCAAACCGAAGGTGGCTCACAAAACGACATGCCACACAGAGGTAAAGTTACCTTTTCCATGCGTGAATTCAAATACCGCAAAGGCATCAAAAGTAGCGATGTGATGGAGGAAATCCGTAAATCGGTTCAAGGTTATGCAGGAGTTTCTATCATTGTTGAAAAAGAACAAAATGGTCCACCAGCAGGATATCCGATTAATATTGAAATTACCGGAGAAAACTACCAACTCATGTTGGCAGAAGCAGAGCGAATGAAAGATTTTATCAACACCAAAAATATTGCAGGTATTGAAGAGTTAAAAATTGACGTCAATCGTTCTAAAGCCTCTTTAAACGTAGGAGTAGATGTAGAAAAAGCCGGTCAGTTAGGCATTACTTCCGGGCAAGTCGGTCAAACTTTACGAAGAGCTGTGTATGGGGAAAAAATTTCTACCTACAAAGAAGGAAAAGACGATTACGAAATCAACGTTCGCTTACAACAAGAACAACGTAACAACGAAAATTTGATTTTCAACCAACCATTAACTTTCCGTGACCAAGCATCCGGAAGATTGGTACAAGTGCCTATTGCATCGTTAATCGAAAAAGAAAATACCAATTCGTTTAATACCATCAAACGTAAAAATTTGAAGAGAGTGATCACAGTTTACTCTAATGTAATTGGTGGATATAACGGAAATATATTGGTACAAAAAATACAACAAGAACTGAAAGAATACCAAATTCATCCGGAATTGCAATATCAATTTACTGGTGAACAAG
>CAZAHJ010000040.1:469-17998 GCA_964485115.1 uncultured Flavobacterium sp. | reverse complement strand
TTTATTTTTGTTAAGCATTCCATTTATTGCCATGCAATTTACTAAGGAGGTAAATTGGGATGTATTTGATTTTGGAGTAGCATTGGTGTTTTTTTCCTTGCTCTTTGCAGCAATGGAGGGGATCATTTTATGGAAAGTATCTTTAAAAACTAAGTTCATCAGTTTACTAATTTTGTTTTTGGCATTTATGTTGCTATGGGCAGAAATGGCTGTAGGGATTTTTAATTCACCCATTGCAGGCTCTTAGGTTGATTTAGCATTTGGATTTTAAAATGCCATAAAAATGGTATCTTTGCAACCGAAAATTGAGGAAGCATGAGAACCAAATCTCTTAAAAAGAATAAAATTAATGTGGTGACCCTAGGGTGCTCCAAAAACGTGTACGATAGCGAAGTGTTGATGGGGCAACTAAAAGCCAATGGCAAAGAGGTAGTACATGAGCAGGAAGGAAATATCGTTGTAATAAATACCTGTGGGTTTATTGACAATGCCAAAGAAGAATCTGTAAATACCATTTTAGAGTTTGTAGATAAAAAACAACAAGGTTTGGTTGACAAAGTTTTTGTTACCGGATGTTTGTCAGAACGATACAAACCAGATTTGCAAAAAGAAATTCCGGATGTAGACCAATACTTCGGGACTACGGAATTACCTCAATTACTTAAAGTTTTGGGTGCCGATTACAAACATGAGTTGATTGGAGAACGTTTAACTACCACACCAAAAAATTATGCTTACCTAAAAATATCGGAAGGATGTGATCGTCCGTGTAGTTTTTGTGCCATTCCTTTGATGCGAGGCAAGCATGTTTCTAAGCCGATTGAAGAGTTGGTAATTGAAGCCCAAAAATTAGCAAAAAATGGGGTGAAAGAATTGATTTTGATTGCCCAAGATTTGACTTACTATGGTTTAGACATCTACCAAAAAAGAAACTTGGCTGTGTTGTTAGAAGCTTTGGTAGCTGTGGAAGGTATTGAATGGATTCGATTGCATTATGCATTTCCAACCGGATTTCCGATGGAAGTTTTAGAGGTAATGAAACGCGAACCAAAAATTTGTAATTATATAGATATTCCATTGCAACACATTGCAGATCCGGTGTTGAAATCGATGCGAAGAGGTACAACTTACGAAAAAACCAACGCTTTATTGCGAAAATTCAGAGAGTTGATGCCGGAAATGGCTATCAGAACCACTTTGATAGTTGGATATCCGGGAGAAACAGAAGAAGATTTTCAGGTATTGAAAAACTGGGTAAAAGAAATGCGTTTTGAGCGTTTGGGTTGTTTTACCTATTCCCATGAAGAAAATACCCATGCGTTTTCGTTAGAAGATGATGTTCCTCAAGAAGTAAAACAACAAAGAGCTCAAGAAATCATGGATTTGCAAGCCCAAATTTCATGGGATTTGAACCAAGAAAAGATTGGCAAAACTTTTAAGTGTATCATCGATAGGAAAGAGGGGATGTACTTTGTTGGAAGAACCGAATTTGATAGTCCGGATGTAGACAACGAAGTGTTAATTGATGCCACTCTACATTATGTAAAAGTGGGTGACTTCTGCGAAGTTGAAATTACCGATGCAACCGAATTTGATTTATATGCAGTTCCGGTAAATTAAGAAGACCTGACAAATATCATGAATTTTACCATAGAATAGGGGTAACTTAGTTTCATAAAAAACTAGTAACCCCTAATTATTTTGTCATGATAACCAAACATCCTTTATTAGTTGAGTTTCCGGAATATGCCGAAAAAATCAAAAATTTGTACCACGAAAACCAAGAATTTCAAGTGTTGTTAGAATCGTATCACAACTTGGATGAGGAAATTTTTAAAATTGAAACCAACGAAACTCCAGCCAGTGATGACGAGTTAAACAAACTCAGAAAAGATCGTGTATTTATTAAAGACGAAATTTACCAATTTTTAACCCATTAAACTTTACATCGGTTTGGGTAAAAATCCTTGAGGAGCATACAACGTACTGGTTTCGTATATGTTGAGGTATAAGGTGATAGGTTGTTTTAATCCTTCGTATTGTACTTCATATAAATCAATCAAACCAGCACCCATAGGATGACGCTGGGTTGGAAACGGACAACAAGTAGAAACTCTGCGATATTGCAGGGTTTCTCCTTTGGGTCCGGTGATTGAGTTAAAAAATCGAACCACATTTAAGGTGTCGTTGATAGCACTAGAGTAAAACAGATTCACCGGATAATCAGGGTCATAGCCATATTTTTTATCTGCACTCACCTCTTTAATCAAAAAACGATTGTTTACCAATACCGGAATAGGTGCATTGGCATCTACGTTTTTTAAGGTAGATTTCGTACTTACACACGAAGTAAAAAGAATAGAACCATAAAGTAACCCAATTACCAATCTCATTTTTTGTAATTTTACTATATTAAAGAAACATAAAATTAGGCATTAAAATGGAAACACCAATTAAAGTACAAAATTTAAAATGTGGAGGTTGTGTTAACACCATTCAACACAAATTAATTTCTTTACAAGGAGTTGAAAATGTGACTATAGATGTTGAAAACAAATTGGTTCACATTACCCATCAAGATTCTGTTTCCTTAGAGATACTAGCAAATAAATTAAAAGCTATTGGCTATCCGATAGATGGGGAAGAAAATTCGTTAGGAGCCAAAGCTACTTCTATGGTTAGTTGTGCTATTGGTAAAATTTCTAGCTAAGCAAGCCAATAAGAATAAGCAGCAATAAGTAAAGATAAAGAAACAAATAAAAGCAGATATAGGATGTTCTTTTTCGGAATTTCTCCTCTAATTACCAACAGCCTAAAAATCCAAAAATTGATCAATAGCACTCCAACTGCGAGATACATTTGTACATCTGAAGTTATTTTTTCACCAAAAAAATTCATTACCAACAAATAGGTAAAAAGAACAATAAAAGGAACTGTTTTTAATTTTAATGGCATATTAAACAGAAATTTTTAGTTGGTTTTTTTGGTGAATTCTCCAACTCCAAAAATTAGAAATTATTAAATATGCAAGCAATACAAAAGATCCAATTTCTGTTATTTGTAAAGAAAACCATGGTATTTGTATCCAAATCAAGATAAACAAGATGGTTTTTCCAACATCCAATTTCCAACCACTGGCATTCCCATCCATCACATCGGTATAACTATAAATGTTCCAAAAAATAAAAAAACCAATGGCAAGCATTTCTGTCATTCTCATTTTTCCGATATAATAAAAAAACAAGCTAACCAAGAGCAATGTGCTGAATAATTGGAAAAGACTATATGCTTTGAACTCTGTGTAGGAAAAGGTTTGGTATTTCACTTGTTGATTTACCTGTTCAATTTTTTTTACCGGATATTTTTCATCTAGCCCATTTGGTCTCCATCCGGTTGGTTGAAACCATATAGTTAATTTGTCTTTCCAATGGTTTGCTCGCCAAGCATCTTGCATCAACAACCACAAATGCTGGTAATTAATTTTGATTGGGTTCCATGTAGATGCTGGTCGGGTGATGCCATATACTGCCGGAACTTCTGGAATTTCTTCTTGAAATGTTCCAAACCATTTGTCCCAAAATATAAAAATTTGCCCGTGGTTTTTATCCAAATACTCCGAATTGATGGCATGGTGTACTCGATGGTGAGAAGGCGTTACAATAATTTTTTCTAACCAGCCTAATTTGCCAATATGCTTGGTGTGGTACCAAAATTGAGCAAACAAATGTAAAGGCAAAATGGTTGCAATTACTTTGGCTGGAACTCCAACTAAAGCAGCCGGAAGCAATAAAAAAGTAAATAAATTGACCCACGAAGCAATGGATTGTCTTAACGCACAAGGCAAATTAAACTCTTCACTGCTATGGTGAATGGCATGTTTGTTCCAAAAAAAGTTGATTTGATGTGCCCAACGATGTGTCCAATAGCCGTAAAAATCGATTACAACAAAAGCTATTACATACGTTATCCAACTATTTTGAAGGCTAAAAATAGCTGTTTTTTGCACCATCCATTCGTAAGATAAAATAGAAATACTCAAGCCCAACACATCTTTTACCACATTGGTAATTCCGGAACTTAAGCTAGAAACCGCGTCTACAACCGGAACGGTGTCCTGCCCCTTATACCAACCACACCATTTTTCTATGGCAATGAGTGCCAAAAAAACAGGCATGGCAATGATGAGTATTTTACCGTATTGCTCCATTTAATTTATACAATTTCTGCGCTTAGCCCTGCTTCTAACAATTGGGTACATTGGGCTTTTAGTTCTTCCATAGCACCTGTTTTAACCGTGCATTTTCCTTTGTAATGAACGATGATGGAGCATTGTTCTGCTTGTTCCCAAGTATGGTCACAAACCCTTACTAAAGTTTCAATTACATGGTCAAAGGTGTTTACATCATCATTATACAATACTATTTCGTTAGGAGTATCTAATAATTCTTCTAACAAAACTTCTTCTAAAACTTTTTCTTGGGTATTGTAAAACATGGCATTAATTTTTAATCCATTGCATGGCAATCCAATTATTTTTTTCTGTAGTTTTTACTAGTTGAAGTCCTTGCTCCTCGCAACATTTAGAGATATAGGAAATATCTTCTGAATAAAAACCACTCAAAAATAACAATCCTTTGTCATTCAAACAAGTCACATAAGTTGGAATATCTTCCAATAAAATATTGCGGTTGATGTTAGCAATAATCACATCGTATTTTTGGTTGGTTAACCATGAGGCATCACCTTTGTACACTTGTATATGAGCACAATCATTTTTAGCAACATTCTCTAAAGAATTTTCATAACACCAAGGGTCAATATCTACAGCATCTATAGGGTTAGCACCTTTTTTGGCTGCCAAAATGGCTAAAATGGCAGTACCACACCCCATGTCTAAAGTACTTTTTCCTTCTAAATTAGTATCTAACAACTGTTCCAACACCAAAAAAGTTGTTTCATGATGTCCGGTACCAAAACTCATTTTAGGCTCAATCACAATTTCAAACGGAACATTTTTAGGTTCGTGAAATGGAGCTCTGATATAACATCGATCATCTACCTCAATAGGAGAAAAATTTTGCTCCCATTCTTCATTCCAATTGACTGGTTCAATTTCTTCTACATGGTATTTGATGGTGAATTCCGGAGATTTCAAAATAAAAACATCCTCTAAAATATCTTCTTGCCAATCTTCTTTTTTTATGTAAGCAATCACCCCTAAGTCAGTTTCTACAAAGCTTTCAAAAGGTTTTTCTCCCAATTCGGCAACTAAAATTTCAGAACCCAATTCTTTTGGTTCTACTGTAAAATGATAACCTAAATAAACGTGCGACATGATGATTGATTTGAAGCAAAAGTACTATTTTCAAAGCATAATTAGTTATTGTATTTTAATTTGATGATGTTTTAATAAAAGTTAAATTTGTGCAAATTTTTAAAAGTTTACATATTGAAAAAAGATTCGATCATCTTCGCTTTTATTTTGCTTTTAACCTGGAGTTCACAAGCCCAATTTTATAAAAAAGACACGATAAACAACGATCTTCGTTTAGAAAACTTACCTTATTATAGTTATGGTAGAGGAGTTGGATTGACTTCCCCGGATAGTATTTTTCAATTCAACATTCGATTCAGAATGCAAAATCGTGCTACGTATTTAAACGATTATCAAGACAATAAAATTATAGACGGACAAATAAGAAGACTTCGTTTGCGATTTGATGGTTATGTAGGAGATCCAAGATTTTTGTATGTAATACAATTGTCCTTTGCTCCAGGAGATGTTGGTGCTATAGAAGAAGGAGAAAATATTAATATCATTAGAGATGCCGCAGTAACCTACCGACCAAATAAGCACTGGAGTTTTATTTTTGGTCAAACCAAAATACCTGGAAACAGACAAAGAATTAACTCTTCCGGAGCTTTGCAGTTTACAGACAGAACCATTAATAATGCTCGATTTAATATAGATCGTGACTTTGGTTTCCAGGCATACTATCTGAATCAAAAGTCAGATCAGTTTTCATGGAATTTAAAAACTTCTATTACCAATGGAGAAGGTAGAAATTTTACAAGAAATACTGATGATAATTTGGCTTATACTGCCAAATTAGAATTGATGCCATTTGGCTCTTTTACCAACGATGGAACAAATTTTGAAGGAGATTTGGCTAGAGAAAAAAAGCCAAAATTGTTTATTTCTCCTGCATTTTCTCAAAATAACCGCACCAACAAATCGTCCGGACAATTAGGAAATGACCTATTTGAAGCCAGAACATTAAAGTATTTTTTTACTGATGTGATGTTTAAATACCAAGGTTGGAGTTTGCTATATGCTTACATGAGTAGAAATACTTCAGAAAATCCAATTACTGTGAATCCATTAAATGCAAGCCAAACTAGTTTTGTTTGGGTAGGAAGTGGGCATGACTACCAAGCTAGTTATTTGTTTGCAAATAATTACGAGTTAATTGGAAGATACTCCAACCAAAAGCCTTTTGCAGGCATTGAAAATTTGGTACCAAAATCAGAACAATTTTCTATAGGAGTTACCAAATATTTATGGGAACATGCTTTTAAGTTACAAAGTGAGTTGACATACGATTTACAACAATTGCCAACAGGAAATTACAGAAATCAATGGTATTTGAGATTTCAGGTTGAAATGGGAATTTAATGTAATTGTGTATTTAATACTGCTCTTGCTCGTTCGGAAAATCTAAACTTTTTACATCCGAAACATATTGCCCAATGGCTCGATGCATGGCATCGTATAAATGCAAGTATCTTCTTAAAAAACGTGGACTAAACTCATGGGTCATTCCTAACATATCGTGAATAACCAATACTTGCCCGTCAACTCCATTACCCGCACCAATTCCAATGACTGGAATGTGCACGCTTTCGGCAACTTTTTTAGCCAATGCGGCAGGAATTTTTTCCAATACCAAAGCAAAACAACCTACTTTTTCTAACATTTTAGCATCCTCCAATAATTTTTGGGCCTCTGCTTCTTCTTTGGCTCTAACGGTATATGTCCCAAACTTATAAATGGATTGTGGTGTTAAACCCAAATGCCCCATTACCGGAATACCAGCATGTAAGATTCTTTTGATACTCTCTTTAATTTCACTTCCACCTTCTAATTTTACGGCATGCCCGCCACTTTCTTTCATGATTCTGATGGCACTTCGTAAAGCTTCTTTAGGGTCAGATTGGTACGAACCAAAAGGCAAATCAACTACCACCAAAGCTCTTTGGCATGCACGAACCACACTGCTTGCATGGTAAATCATTTGATCTAAAGTAATTGGTAAAGTAGTTTCATGTCCTGCCATTACATTACTAGCAGAGTCTCCAACCAAAATCACATCAACTCCGGCTGCATCTACAATTTTTGCCATGGTGTAATCGTAACTGGTAAGCATGGAAATTTTTTCTCCTTGACTCTTCATGTCCACCAAAGTTTTGGTGGTAATTCGCTTGTAATCTTTTTTAGCAACAGACATATATATGAATTTTGATAAACAAAGATAGGTATTTCTGTAACTAATGTAAGGAGATTATTAACATTCATTTGATTTTAATCTATCTTTTACAAGCACAGAATCATCTATTTTTGCAATAAAATAAATGCCATGCTACAAACGGTAATTTTTGATATGGATGGGGTGATTGTTGACTCGGAACCGGTTCATCATTTTGCCTACCAACAACATTTTAAGCAATTGAATATTACTGTTTCTGACGATATGTATGCGTCTTTTACCGGAAATTCTACCAAAAATATTTACCAAAAGCTTAAAGCTCATTTTGATTTAAAGGAAGAAGTGGAGGATTTGGTATTAGTGAAAAGAAATTTATTTAATGATGCTTTTGATGCCAAACAAGATTTGGAATTAATTAATGGGGTATTGCCATTAATACAAGAGCTACATGCCAATGGAGTGCAATTATTGTTGGCATCGAGTAGTGCTAAAGTGACCATTGAAAGGGTTTTTAATCGTTTTGGATTACATACTTACTTTTCTGGAATTTTTTCGGGGGAAGATTTTCCGCAATCTAAACCACATCCGTCTTTATTTTTAAAAGCTTGGGAACATAGCAAACATCCCAAAAATAATTGTTTGGTTATTGAAGATAGCACCAATGGGATATTAGCAGCAAAAGCAGCAGGAATTCCGTGTATTGGTTTTGATAGTTTTCATTCTAAAAACCAAGATTATTCACAAGCTGATTGGGTGATTCAAGATTTTGCAGAAATCAATTACCAAAATCTTCACCAATGGTTACACCGCATCTCGGTTGGGTAAGGTGTGTTTTTGTAAAATGCGAAAAGCATCTTGTTGTACCAAAGCGTTCTTTTTCATTTTCCAGAAAAAGTCGGTCGACATTTTTTGTGCTAATTCAAGTGGCACGATAGGGTTTGGATAATGTACACCTAATTCAAAACCGTAAAAGTTACTTTCTAAAGCGGTCATTTTCCAAGGTTCGTGCACAAATTCTTTTGGTAAATTTTGTAATTCAGGCACCCATTTTTGGATAAAGGCTCCTTCAGGGTCGTGTTCGTATGAATTCTTGATGGGGTTATAAATTCGCAAAGTATTGATACCCGTTACTCCCGCTTGCATTTGAATTTGAGGATAGTGGATGCCGGGTTCAAAATCTAAAAACATTTTTGCCAAATGCTTGCTGCAATTTTGCCAAGGCTGAAACAAATGATGCGTATAAAAAGAAACCACCAAAGCACGCATTCTAAAGTTTAAATATCCGGTTTGGTTCAAACATCGCATGCAAGCATCTACCAAGGGTACTCCGGTTTTTCCTTCGCACCAAGCTTGATGAAATTCTTCCACCACTTCTTGGTTTAAATTTCTGAATCCGGCATTGATGGCCTGAAATTCCATGCTACATTCCGTTTCAAATTTTTGAATAAAATGGGCTTGCCATCGCAAGCGAGAGGAAAAGTTTTGTAGACTTCTTTTCCAAGAACTTTCTTTTTTTTGAGTTGCAATAAAGTGGATGATTTGCCGTATGCTGATGTTTCCCCAAGTAATGTAAGGCGAAAGCCTGCTGCATGCCAATCTTGCTTCGTTAGGTTTAGAAATATGTCGGCTGTAATTTTTGCCTCGTTCTTGCACAAAACTATGCAAATACTTCCATGCAAAACTGCTACCTCCAGGCTGCATTTCTATGTTTTTAATTGTTATGAGTGGGTATTTTGGAAAAATTTTTTCTATATGTTCCACCTCCTTTTTTGATAAGGTAACTAATCTCTGTAAATCGGTGTTTTGTATTGGTGATTCCATAAAACTTTCCCAGGATTGGGTCCAATGGTTTCGGTTTTTTTTTCCTCTCAATACCCCATTTTGCAAACACTCTTTCCACTGTATGTTTTGCTTTTGAAAGAATTGTTGCAATACAATGTCTCTGTCAAAAGTCACTTTCAATCCGGTTTCTTGGTAAGAAAAGACTTGTTTGATGCCAAAACTTTGGTGTAGATACTGAAAAACATCTAGTGCTTCTGCATGTAATACAATCAAGGGATGATGATAGTTTGCCAAAGTATGCTGCATTTCCAATAAAGACTGTTGGATGAATCGGAAATGCCTTTCAGAATAGTGCCCCTCGTGCATCCAACTTGGCTCAAACAAATACAAAAATAGGGTGGGTAGGCTTTGTTGACTTGCCAACCAAATCGGTTCATGATCTTGCAATCGAAGATCTTTTTTAAACCAAACTACTTGTATCATGTGTTAAAAGTAGAAAGCTTTTTTGGAAACAATTGTTAAATGGCAAACATAAAAAAAGCGAAACCAAATGATTTCGCTTCTTGAATGATATTAAAAGAAAAATTAATCCTCTTCTTCCATGGTGTGATATACGTTTTGTACATCATCATCCTCTTCAATTTTTTCTAGGAGTTTTTCCACATCTGCAATTTGTTCTGGCGTAAGCTTTTTGGTGACTTGCGGAATTCTGTCAAATCCAGAGGATAAAATTTCAATATTTCTGTTTTCCAATTCTTTTTGAATGGCACCATAACTTTCAAAAGGGGCATACATCAAAATACCATCTTCGTCTGCAAAAATTTCTTCTACACCAAAATCAATCATGTCCAATTCCAATTCTTCCACATTTTGGCCTTCTGCCGGAATACGGAAATTACAGGTATGGTCAAACATAAATTCAACAGACCCTTGGGTACCTAATGTTCCGTTACACTTATTAAAATAACTGCGTATGTTGGCCACCGTTCGATTGTTGTTATCGGTTGCAGTTTCAATTAAAATGGCAATTCCGTGTGGTGCATAGCCTTCAAACAATACTTCTTTGTAGTTGGCAGTGTCTTTGTCTGATGCTTTTTTAATAGCTCTTTCCACATTTTCTTTCGGCATGTTGGCTGCCTTGGCATTTTGTACCACTGCACGCAAACGAGAGTTGGTTTCCGGATTCGGACCACCTTCTTTTACTGCCATTACAATGTCTTTCCCAATTCTGGTAAAAGTTTTGGCCATTGCTGACCAACGTTTCATTTTTCTTGCTTTTCTAAATTCAAACGCTCTTCCCATTTCTTCGTTTTTATATCAAATTTATTTAATGCTTTAAGCTTAAGGCAATAAGCATTTAGCTTTACTTATCACTATTCACTACTCACTTCTTATAAAAAGGCAACTTCACTACTTTTGCAGCGATGTCTTTGTTTCTAATTCGGATGTAGATTTCAGAATCTACCGAACTCAACGCAGTTGGCACATATCCTAGACCAATCGCCTTTCCGGTGCTAGGGGACATGGTACCGGAAGTTACTTTTCCAATCATTTCACCTTCTTTGTTTACAATTTCGTAATCATGACGAGGGATGCCTCTTTCTATCAATTCAAAGCCAACCAATTTTTTGGTTACACCATTCTCTTTTTGGGTTTTTAAAAAGTCGGCATCTACAAAATCTTTGGTGAATTTGGTAATCCATCCCAAACCAGCTTCTAATGGAGAAGTGGTATCATCAATATCGTTTCCGTACAAGCAGAATCCCATTTCTAAACGCAAGGTATCTCTTGCTGCCAATCCGATTGGTTGGATATTAAAAGGTGCACCAGCTTTAAAAACAGCATGCCATATGGCTTCTGCTTGTTCGTTTTTACAATAAATTTCAAATCCACCTGAACCGGTATAACCTGTAGCGGAAATAATTACATCGTTAAAACCAGCAAAGTTTCCTACCTGAAAATGATAATAAGCAATAGATGACAAATCGATGTTGGTTAAACTTTGCATAGCCTCCACTGCTTTTGGACCTTGGATGGCAAATAAAGAATAATCGTTAGATGCATTTTCCATTTGTACTCCTTTGGTATTGTGGCTGCTGATCCAATTCCAATCTTTTTCAATGTTAGAAGCATTTACTACCAATAGGTATTTTTCTTCTTCCATTTTGTAAATAATCAAATCATCTACAATACCTCCTTTGCCATTTGGCATGCAAGAATATTGTGCTCTTCCGATGGTTAAAGTAGAAGCATCGTTGGTGGTGACTTTTTGAATTAAGTCTAACGCATTAGGACCTGACAAAAAGAATTCTCCCATGTGCGAAACATCAAACACACCAACTCCATTTCGAACGGTTTCGTGTTCTATATTTACCCCTGCATATTGAACAGGCATTTGAAAGCCTGCAAACGGAACCATTTTGGCACCTAAACTTTCGTGGATATGATTTAAAGCAACTTTTTGTATCATGGTTTATATTTTAAAAAAACCGTAACAAACTAGTTATTACGGTTAAGGGGGTAATTATTTTTAACAGATTAGTTATTTAGCATTACTGGCATCACCAACATAATAACTTTCTCTCCTTCAATCAACCCGTCAATAGGAGTTAAAATACCAGCACGGTTTGGTAATGACATTTCTAACATCACTTCATCAGAATCTAAGTTCGAAAGCATTTCTATTAAAAATTTGGCATTAAAACCAATTTGCATATCGTCACCTCTGTAGTCACATGTCAAACGTTCTACTCCTTTGTTGGAGAAATCTAAATCTTCTGCGGATATGTTTAACTCGGTACCAGCAATCTTTAAGCGAATTTGGTGCGTAGTTTTATTAGAAAAAATTGCAACACGTTTAACAGCATTCAAAAACAAATTTCGATCGATGTGTAATTTATTTGGATTTTCTTTCGGAATTACTGCTTCGTAGTTTGGATATTTTCCATCAATTAAACGACAAATCAAATGGTAATTTTCAAAAGAAAAGGTCGCATTAGAATCATTGAATTCCATTTTAACTTCTGTATCCATGGTTGCCAAGATATTCTTTAAAATATTTAAAGGTTTTTTGGGCATAATGAATTCTACCACTTCGTTACTGGTAACATCCGTTCTTGAATATTTTACCAATTTATGAGCATCCGTTGCAACAAACGTTAATCCTTGGGTAGAGAATTGGAAAAATACTCCCGACATTACTGGACGTAAATCATCATTTCCGGTAGCAAAAATAGTTTTCCCGATTGCTGAAGACAATACTTCTGAAGTAACTATAGTTTGTTGTGCTTCATCTAATGTAGTTGGTTTTGGGAACTCTTCTCCAGGATAAAAAGGGATGGTATATTTTCCATTTTCAGTACTTAAATCTACAGTAGCATTATCTTCTATAGTGAAAGTAATGGGTTGGTCTGGCAAACTTTTTAAAATGTCCAACAACTTTTTTGAAGGTACAGCTACACTAGCTTTGGAATTAGAATCTATTTGTAACATAGCCGACATAGAAGTTTCTAAATCAGATGCAGATACCTTTAAAGAATTATGGTCTAATTCAAACAAAAAATTATCTAAAATTGGCAAGGTAGATGTGTTATTAATCACGTTACCAAGCACTTGTAATTGTTTGAATAAATAAGAACTCGAAACAATAAAATTCACCATATCACAATATATTTAGAAAACAAATATAAGGTTTGTAATACAAACCAAAAAATAAAATTTACGTCGTTTGTGTTTGATGTTTGGCTTTTCTTCTCCAAGTAATGAAAACACCAAAAATAGCTACCAAAAACAACGGAATTAACAAACTTATTGCTTGCAACCAATGATAATTTTCATAAACCTTATCTCGGTTTAATAAAGCTAAATCTACTTCTTTGTTTCTTACTTCAATTAATCCGTTATTGTTTAATAAATAATTGATACTGTTTAAAATAAATTCTTTGTTTCCGAAGATATTTTTCGTCCATTTGTCATAACCTAATTCCAGTGGTTGGTAATTTCGGTCTAACTGATTTTTAATCACATCACCATCCGAAACTACAATAATTTTGGTTTCCTTGCTTTGGTCTTTAAAATCTTTTAATTCAAAAGGAAGAATTCTGTTTTGGTACATCGATTTAAAATTACCTTCGAGTAAAACCGCTACCGGAAAATTTCCTTTGTTAGCAAAATCTTCTTTGGTAGGCATTTCAGAAACTTCTTCTAAAGAAATTTCTTTTGGCACTCCAACGTTTCTTGCATTGGCAGAAGATTTTAACAATATGGTTTTTTTTATGCCATTTTTTAAGGTGTCAATCGGACTCACAAAGTCAAATTTGAGTCCGTCTACATTATGTACAATCGGATGTTTGATTTCCGGATATACCAATGGGGCATATAACCAAGGATAGTTTTGGTATTGGGTTTGACTACCTTCTTCTCCAGTTGCCAAAGTGATAGGAGTGGATTGGATGTCTTGAATCAATAACGGATTGATTCGAATGCCGTACTTAAAAAAGAAATCGCTCAAATTATGCTCTCTCGGATATGCAAAAGCGGTACCGGTTTCGTTATACAAACTATCGATATCCGCTGCAACAACATCTAACAAAAACATTCCTTTGCCACCATGCATGAAATATTGGTCTAAAACTAATTTTTCTTCCTCTGAAAATTTTTGGGTGGGTTTGGCCATTAACACCAAGTCGTACCTTTTTAACTGGTTTAATGTTTTTAAAGGATTAAAAGCAACTGAGTCCAAAGTAAATGGGGCAATAAAATAATTTTCTCTCATCGTCTTTAAAGCATCAGCAATAAAAACATCCTCTAAATTTCCATTTCCTTTTAAAACGGCTATTTTCTTTTCTTTTTCAGTAGTAATGGTATAAAAAGCTTGAATAAAAGCATATTCCAAATGTTGTACGGAGCTAATTACTTTTTCTTCTGTGCTTGCTCCCAACAAATTTTTAAGCAAACCTATTTTAGTGTCTTTAGTTTCGCTGTAAGCCACAGCCCACGGAAAAACCAATTCCTGACTTTGTTTGCCTCTATCTTCCACGGTAATATTGATAGGAGTCATGCCTTTTTCGTAAAAAGCCTGAACAATAGCACCTTCATCTTCCGTATCTTCCAAAGGGTTAACAAAAGTAAACTGAATGTTCTTGTTGTAAGCTTTAAATTCTTCTAACAATTGTTTGGTTTCGGTTTGCAGTTTTTGGATGTCTCCCGGAAATTTGCCTTCTAAAAAAATATCCACAAAAATAGGCTCGTTTATTTGTTTTAAAATTTCTAGAGTATTTTTAGAGAGTGTATATCTTTTGTCGTGCGTCAAATCAAAACGTTGGAACCAATGGTAGCTAATCAGGTTGATAAGGATGAGAGCCAACAACCATCCTAGATACTTTTTAAAAAAAGGAAAATTAGTTGCTAACATGGCTTATTGGTTTTTAAGTTGGTTGATTTTGGCATGGGTAAACAACCAAAATAATGCGGTTATACTCATAAAATAAATCAAATCTCGGGTGTCAATTACTCCTCTGCTAATGCTTTTGTAATGAGATTCCATTCCGAAATAAGAGATCCAATAATTTTGATCGAGCCACTGCGATATACCTTCCACACCATAGTACAACAAAAAACAAATCGTAACAGATAACACAAACGAAACCAATTGGTTGGTTGATAGTGCAGATGTAAAAATCCCGATAGCACTATAAGCCGAAGCCATAAACAGTACTCCAAAATACGAGCCCAAAGTGCTGCCCCAATCAAAGGTGCTGCTTGCTTGTATGTGCGATTGCACTATAAACACATATACTAAAGTTGGAATCAATGCAACGATAATTAAGGTGATAGCTGCAAGCCATTTGCCAACAATTAAATCAAAAACAGAGATTGGTTTGGTAAACAAAATTTCCAGAGTACCTAGTTTTCTTTCCTCACTTACCATACGCATGGTGATGGCTGGAATTAAAAATAATAGTACCCACGGAGTTAAAGTAAAAAAAGGAGTAACATCTGCATAACCACTGTTGGGAATGTTGTAAGGACCTTCTAAAACAAACAAAAACAAGCCGTTTAAAAACAAAAAAAATCCAATGACCAAATACCCTAAAAGGGAACCAAAAAAACTGAGCAATTCTTTGCGATATATCGTTAACATAATCATATTTTAAGGTAATTCAACTTTACAAGCCACACTCCAAGCTTGAGCTTTTTCTGCAAACATTGGTTTAGTTTCAGCCCAAACTTTGGCAAATAGCTCTGAATTTCGGTACTCGTTTAAGTCATTTTCCGAATTCCAATAGCTATAGGTAAAAAACACATGAGGATGGTGGATGTCTTGGTATAATTTCAGGAATTGATTTCCTGGAAAATTTCTAATGTGCGATTGGTATTGGTCAAAGTGATGCACAAACGATTGTACTTTGTCGGGCTCCAAGGTTATTTTTACAATTCTCGTAATCATTTAGGGTATAAATTGAATGGTCAATGAGTCAAAATAATCAAAACCATACAAGGTTTTTGCAGTACCTGTTCTGTTCGGATTGGCTCCAAAGGTACCTATTTCTAGGTAATCTAGTTCATTAAAAATGGCTACCTTGGATCCTTCTACGCTTTTTTGTTCTCCTTGGGTATCTATCAATACTTCTCCGTAGTTTTCATATATGGTTCTCAAAATTTTGGGCTTGAACATGATTTCAAATTTCCTTCCTTTTCGTACTTCTTCAAAAAATTTCTTAGAAATATTAAAAACCAAATTCCCCATGCCATCTATATAAACAACTGAACCTGTGATGCTATTACCATCTTTGGCAATAATTGGCTGTATGCTGGTTACTTTTTTAAGTTCATTGGTTGTTCCAATCCTATTCAAATCAGAATTTTGGATGATTTTTCCTGCCACCAATACAAACTCTTCCATGGTACTTTTGCTTTGGTTTTGGTAGTGGAATGTAACCACTTGTTCAGGAGCTTCTTCATTACTTAATAACGATAAAATTCCATTATCGGTACCAATAAAAAATTGTTTTTTCCAACGCATGATAACGGGAGCATTTTTCACGTTTTTTTCGCAATCTACACCAACGATGTGAATCGTGTTTTCAGGGAAATTTTTCACCGCTGCTTTAAGTAAATAACTTGCTTCGGTATGGTTAAAAGGATCTATTAGATGTGACAAATCAACTACACGAACTTCTGGAAAGTGTTGAAAAATAAATCCTTTAATGGCTCCTACGTAATAATCTTTTAATCCGAAATCGGTGGTAAGGGTAATTATTGACATTGAAATGTTTATAACTAATTTTTTAGCAGTACTAAAAAAACGTAAATTTGATAAACAAAGGTATTACTTTTAAAAAAAATGTCACACTAAATTTTTTTGCTTTTGAACGAAAGAATCATCGAATTGGTAGATATTGCTCCAAAAGAATTTTGGGGAGCACAAGATGCACATTTAGAGACCATTAAAAAATACTATCCGAAATTAAAGATAGTAGCCAGAGGAACTACTTTAAAAGCTTTTGGTGAAAAAGACGAATTGGATGAGTTTGAAATTCGCTTTAAACGATTGATGTTGCATTTCACCAGATATAATAATATTGACAATAATGTGATTGATCGGGTGATTTTAAGTGGCTCGGATGAATTACACCAGATGCCTGATCAAGACAAGATTTTGGTGCATGGGATAGGAGGTAAGCTGATTAAAGCGATGACCCCAAACCAACAATTGTTGGTGGATCAAATCCAGAAAAACGACATGGTATTTGCTGTTGGTCCGGCTGGTACCGGAAAAACATACACTGGTGTTGCGTTGGCAGTTAAAGCATTGAAAGAAAAACAAGTTAAACGTATCATTTTAACCAGGCCAGCTGTAGAAGCCGGAGAAAATCTTGGTTTTTTACCGGGTGACATGAAAGAGAAATTAGATCCGTACATGCAACCTTTGTACGATGCTTTGCGTGACATGATTCCTCCGCAAACTTTGGAAGATTATATTTTAAAGGGAATCATACAAATTGCTCCATTGGCATTTATGCGTGGAAGAACGTTGGACAATGCTTTTGTGATTTTAGATGAAGCCCAAAACACCACACATGCCCAAATGAAAATGTTTTTAACGCGTATGGGAAAAAATGCCAAATTTATTATTACAGGTGATCCCGGACAGGTTGACTTGCCTAGAAGATCTATTTCTGGGTTAAAAGAAGCTTTGTTGGTGTTGAAAGATATAGATGGTATAGGAATTATTTATTTAGATGATAAAGACATCGTT
>CAZAHJ010000040.1:0-459 GCA_964485115.1 uncultured Flavobacterium sp. | reverse complement strand
AAGAAAATTGAGAATCATGATTAATTTAAAATCAATATTTTAGCAAATCACTTTTTTAAGAATTTAATCAATCATAATGGTGACGACATTTTACAATTTGAATTTCGTCATCTAAAAACCTATAAATTAATCGGTGTTCTTCATCAATTCTTCTCGACCAAAATCCTGCATATTTGTGTTTTAAAGGTTCCGGTTTTCCGATACCTTCAAAAGGATGACGTGAAATATCTTTTAATAATTCGTTTATTTTTTTGACTTTCTTAGGGTCTACTTTTTGCCAATACAAATAGTCTTCCCAAGATTCATCTACAAAAACATATTTCATCTTAATCCTCTATTAAATCTTTTGGAAAAGAATTTCCGTTTTTAAGTTTTTCAATAGCAGCATCTAAACGTTTTTCATTAATTCTTGAAGAAAGTTCATAGTTGGTTGCAATCAAAGAATTGTACTCTTCTAAA
>CAZAHJ010000039.1:0-18448 GCA_964485115.1 uncultured Flavobacterium sp. | reverse complement strand
CAACGAAAAATGTCCCTTAATTTCTGTACCGTTTTCTAAAATCAAGTGAAACCAATAGTCAGAAGCTGGTAATGGGTTGCCTCTAAAAGTGCCATTCCAACCGGTGGCATTGCCTAAAAATTGATGAAGCAATTTGCCGTAACGGTCGTAAATACGCATTTCGTCTCTCGGACGTAAAAAGGCAATGTTCCAAATATCTCTGGTACCATCGCCATTTGGAGTAAAGTATCGCATATAATCAAGCACTGTTACAGAATATTGCAATACATAGCAACTTTCGGTATCTCGTAAGGTTACTTGATAAACTCCCATAGGAACATTGTTAAAAATCGGACTACTTTGAAAGTTCGTTCCATTAATGGAGAATTCATACGTGCCACTTCCGGTATATATTACTTCGATGCTGTTTTGGTTGCCTTGAAAAGAGGTTACTTGTGCATCAATCAATTGTGGGGCAGGTAGTGCTGTAATAGTAAAGGATTTGGTGTAGCTGCATCCATTGGCAGTGGTTACTGTAACTTCGTACGTCCCGGCTTGATTCACCAACAAGGTAGGTGTGGTAGCACCATTGTTCCAACCATAGGTGGCATTGGCAATGATGGGAGCTTGTATTATTTCGGCTTGGGTGGGACAAATAGTGCGACTTTCGGGCTGAAAAGCACTTCCAGTTAAAGCGGTTACTTGAATGGTTACCGGAACAATTCCTTCGCAATTGGCCAATAAGGTTACCCTGGCAAAAATGGTCTGGGTAGGAGTGGAGGTGTTGGTAAACAAATTGGGTAACACTTGTTGGTTTAATAAGGCATGTTCCAAACTGCTATAGTAAGCCACCACATGGTTGGGAGTAAAGGTATTTAAAATGGTTGGAGTCACCACATTGGACAAGTTGATAGTGGTAAAACCGTCTTTGATGGCATCATTGTCGCATACCGAAAATAAAGGCAAGGTTACACCACTTTGGGTTACAGTTAATTGTAAAGTGCTAATCGTAGCACAACCACTATTGGTACTGATATTGGCATACAAAGTGGTGTTGCCACTTGGGTAGTTGGCTACATTGGCAATGGCATTTTGTTGGTTTTGTGCATCTGTAAGGTTGGTGTGCAAGGTAATGTAATAATTTTGGCCTTGGTTCCAGGTATTGATGGCTTGGTTGAGGTTAAAAATACTAATGCCATTGCTGCCACAATTGGTTAAAGTGATCGGATTCACTACCGGTGGATTTTCGGTTTCAATTTCGATGTTTCCGGTGATTTCGCAACCACCAATCGTGGTTTTTACTTCGTAAACTCCTGCTTGGGTTGCAGTATAGGTAGCTTGGGTAGCACCAGGGATCAGTATCCCATTGCGGGTCCAACTAAAGGTGGTTCCACCAGAGCTCGAAGCATCCAATACCAAACTTTCGTTGCTACACAATGGGTTATTGGTAGCTATCAAACGATCGTCTCCCAAATCAATTTCTACCTTAAACGAACCAGCCCCAAAAAAAATGGCAGAGTCGTACAACTGATTGCCTTGGTCCGCTATTACCAATTTCATTTGATAGGTTACTCCGGGTGTAACTTGTGCTTCAGCTTTTAAAATTTTAGTTTGCCCATTGTAATTGGTTGGATGGTTGGTGCCATTAAAAGCATCAAAAAAGGCTTGGTTGGCCGGAGGGCAAATGGTGCCACTACCTCTCACTGTGGTAACCTTTACCGGAATGTTGGTTCCGGGAACCAATGCCAAATTGATAAAACTGCCAGCTCCTGCTTCTCGCAACAAAAAGGCAAACCCATCAGAATAATTACATTGAATTTGGTTTGAGTAAGCAAAGTATTGTTCAGAGGCAAATAAATATTCAAAACTAATTTTATTGGTCAGGGGAATAAAGTCAAATTCTAATACGGTGGCATTGATGGTGTTGGTTTCACCAATAGCGGCTTCCAAGTCAGAGTCTCCTCCCCAAGAGGTAGATCCTTCACCTAATAAAGAAGTATTCGGACCAACTGCCGAAACCGCTCTTCCTGTAGTAATAATAACTCCCTCTAAAAACGGAAAATTAGAACCATTACTTTGAAATGCACCATAGCTTTTGTTGCCATTTGCAAAGGTAAAACCACTCACATGAAAATTGGATACATTGGCACAAGTACTATTGATTAAAAAGTCTTCCACCAATTTTTGTGCAGTAAATTGATCGTTAACTGCAATGACCTGTGCCTCAATTTTCCAGTTAATTCCGAACAGAAAAACAATCAACAAGCTAAACGATACAAAAATATTAGTAGAGGACATGCAGTATCAATTCCAAAAAATAAGGCTGCAAAGGTACAAACTAATCTTCGGATACTAAGTGAATAGCAGTACCACCACCAGCTGCCAATTGTAACTTTAACTTCGATTTATGATTTACTCGCACGGTTTTAATTTCATACGCTTTGGGGTTGCTCTCCCAATGGGCATTGGCTGCGTCTTGGTAAATGATGGCTTTGTATTTTTTATTGGCAGGTAAAAACGACAAAGAAATTTCAGTATTTCTCGGGTTTTCATCGGTAATGGCACCTAAAAACCACTCGTTCTTCCCTTTGGTTTTTCTGGCAACGGTAAGGTAGTCACCCGGTTCGGCCTCAAGTATTTCGGTTTGGTCCCAATCCATGGCTACGTCTTTGATAAACTGAAAGGCATCCAAGTGTTTTTCGTAGTTTTCCGGTAGGTCGGCAGCCATTTGCAACGGACTATACATGGTAACATACAATGCCAATTGCTTGGCCAAAGTGGTGTGTACTTGTTCTTTTTTACCTGGTGCATAAGCACTCATTTTGACTTCAAAAATACCGGGAGTGTAGTCCATTGGGCCACCCAACAAACGGGTAAAAGGTAAAATAGTTTCGTGAGATGGTGGGTTGCCTACACTCCACGCATTGAATTCGTTTCCTCTGGCAGCTTCTGCAGCAATGTAATTTGGATAGGTTCGGTGGTAGCCTGTTGGTCGATGGCTTTCGTGCGAATTCACCAATACTTGGTATTTGGCGGCTTCTTCCACTGTCCAATGAAAATGATTTACCATGTATTGGCCATCGTGCCATTCTCCTCTTGGGATAATTCTTCCTACATAACCGGTTTTTACAGCCGGATAGCCATATTGTTGCATCAACTGAAATGCAGGGTGAAAGTGTCGTTCATAGTTGGTCACCGACCCGGAAGTTTCGTGGTGCATGATCAATTTTACATTCTTACTTTTGGCATAGGCACTAAGTTTGGGCAAATCAAAATCCGGATATGGCGTTTGAAAATCAAATACTTTGTCTTTCCAATTGCCAAACCAATCTTCCCAACCTACATTCCAGCCTTCTATCAATACCCCATCCATGCCATGCTTGGCAGCAAAGTCGATGTACTTCATCGTATTTTCGGTGGTAGCACCATGCTTGCCATGTCCGGCTTCGGATTGGTTTTGAGCGTTTTGACTTCCGGCATAATCCCAAGTGGATTTTCCTATGTGCATTTCCCACCAAATACCCACATATTTCATAGGTTTGACCCAACTGGTTTCTGCAATGGCACAGGGTTCGTTGAGGTTTAAAATGAGTTTTGATTTTAAAATATCTCGGGCATCTTTGCTCACCATAATGGTTCTCCATGGAGTATGAAATGGGATTTGCACATAAGCCATTTTACCCAAAGCATCTGGCACCAAAGCAGAAGTAATTTGAAATGTTTTCGGGTTTACCTCTAAATGCATTACAGGATAGTTGACTACTGCTGCTTCAAAAAGATTAAGATATAGCCCTTCTTTGCTTTTCATCATCACCGGACTTTGGATGCGATGGGAAGTCATCGGACCTTTAAAGCCAATACCATTGTTTAAATCGATGTTTCGGGTGTCTATTTCCGAAAGCATGGTTTCGTTATAGGCGTATTCGTTGCTGTCAAAATCTCCCGGTATCCAAAAAGCTTTGTAATCTTGGGTTAAGTTAAAAGATGAATGTTCCGCTGTTACCACCAAATAATTCAGATTTTCTTGTTTTGGAAGATGGTAACGGAAAGCCATTCCTTCGTTGTAGGCACGAAATTGGAAATGCATCTCCACCCCGTTGCTATTTTTGGCTTGTAAAACTATTTCGTAGTAATGGTCTCTGATTTCTGCTTGCTCCCCTAAAACTGGTTTCCAAGTATTGTTGTTAATGGCAGTAGTTTTATGAAAAATTTTCCAATTTTGGTCCAAACCTTCTTTTCCCTCAATGGCTAAGTGTAATGTACTTGGCTGGATAACCAATTGGTTTTGATGAAAGAGTTGGTACGAAATAATGCCCTGGGCATCGCAAGTAATGGCAATTTTTATTTGCTGGTTAGGAGAAGTAATTTCCCATTGTTGGGCTTGGGCTGTTGGAGTTAACCCAAATAACAACCCAACCAAAACAAATAACAAAATGGGTGAAGAAGAGAAATAACGCATATTTATTGGAATTGAATGAAACAAAGATAGGCTTTACAACCTAATTTTTTGCAAAAGTTACCTAATCATTCAGTTTGTAGTGGTGGAATAATTCTATATTTGCTTTTCAAATTTCTTTGCGATGAAGTATTTCTTTTTGGTACTGGTGAGTGTTTTATTTTGGCAATGTGATGATGGCGATTTGCCTTTTGAAACCATAGATTTCACCAATAACAACTTGCAAGTTTGCAACAACAACGAAAGCAATTTTTATTTGTTTAAAACCGATCAAAATAAATCATTGGTATTGCGAATTCCGCAAAGCAATTTTGTAAATTTTGCTACCAACAATCAGCCTAGGTTGGTTCCACTAGGAGGAAGCAATTTGCTTACCTATCGTGTGTATAATCGCGATTTGGGTAACCAAGACATATGTACTATTTTACCTCCAGCCGATTTGATGGTATCGCAAGAATGGGTATCGCAGTCGGGAGTAGTAGAAATTACCACCGAAGCCATTAAAAGTCCGGCTGATGCTAATTTAGCAACTAGGGTAATACGTTACCGTCATCGAGTACGTGTTTTGAATTTGACCTTTTTACGCGATGGACAATTACAAACGCAAGATGTTTTTAATGTAGGAATTTATGAAACCAATGCCCAAAGTTTTGCTGATTTTAATTCGGTGCCAATTTTTAGTTGTACTACTACCGACCAAAAGTTAAAAATTAACAACAACCAGGCATTAACCTTACAAATCCCATTAACATTGTTAGCCAATGAAGCTACTCCGGTTGGTACACCAAGAAAAGCAGCTATAGATGCTACCAACCAATTGCGTTACCAAGTGTTTGCCAATGCTATTACCAGTGCAGCTTTGTGTGGTACAAACTCGGTTTCGCCATTAGAGCAATGGCAAGCTGCCAATGGGACTATTGACCAAGATGGATGGATTGAAATTACTACAATTCAAACCAACGATCCGAATACAGCACAAGTAATTTGGGTACACGACATTGTATTAAAACGTGTACGATTGGTAAGAAATGCCGATCAGGTTGACTTTTTGTTGGGAGAGAATTATTTGTTTGGGCAAATCATTACCCAGTAATTATTTCATCGGATTTTGCTGGAAGTAAAGTTCGGTAGCTCCCAATCCATACTTTTGATAATTGGCTTCTTGTACCACTACATTAGGGTATTTGCGATACAAATAGGCCAATTCGCTTTTTAATACTCCTTCACCAACTCCGTGGATCAACACCAATTTCGGAATCCGATTTTTAATGGCATGTTCTATGCTTCGTTGGGCAGTGCCGATTTGGATGTTCAAAATATCGATATTGTCCAACCCTCTAGTAGAAGGCACTAATTTTTCGATATGTAAATCTACTTCTACCGTATACAGCTCTTTTCGCTTAGAAGTTGGTGCTGAGTTTTTCTTTTTAGGTTCTACTTTTTGTTGCACTTCTGTAAAAGAAATAGGAGCTTTTGCCAACAAACTAGTTCCTGAAATTGGAATGATTTCCTTTGCTGTAAAAGGCATGTCGAATCCATCAGAAGTGGTTACCTAAATGGTACTTCCGTCTGTTTTGCTCACGATGCCTTCCATAGGTTCGTCTAAGCTTTGTATACGGTCTCCTACTTGAAATTTATGCATTGCCATCGTTGGAGTTTTTACTTGGAACTTTTTGCATCAATTTTCGCAATTGCCACATCAAATATACCAAACCTAGGTATTTGATGCCTTGTAGGTAGGGATTTTCAAATTTTGGCAATAACAAAAGTACCACACTTAAAATAGTGAAAACAGTAGAAATATTTTTTTGCATGTTTCAAAGGTAGAAATTTTTACAAAACCATAAAATGTTGTAAAATTGTTGTTAGATATTTTTGTGATGGAAGAATACATGATTCCTTGCTTGAGTAAAAAGCTGTTTGGCATCGACTGCTTGGGTTGTGGCATGCAACGTTCGTTGGTATTGTTAGTAAAAGGGGAGTTTTACGATGCCTTTTTGATGTATCCGGCTATTTATCCGATGTTGGTTTTCTTTGGGCTTATTGTAATCCAGCAACTAAAAAAGAAAACAAACTTGCATCCGTATATCGTATTTTTCGGAACCTTTACCGCAATTACGATGGTGGTGTCTTATTTTTATAAATTTTTTAATTACGCTTAATATAAACCCTTAAAACTAAAACTCATGGAAAAACAAAAATTACCTAATGGCATTGCAGTATTGATTCTTGGTATTGCTTCTATCTTATCTTGTTGCTTTTATGGCATCGGATTAATTTTGGCTATTGTCGCTTTGGTACTAGCCAAAAAAGATACGGCTTTATATAGCCAAAACCCAGATGGGTATTCGAACTACGGTCAAATCAAAACCGGAAAAATTTTAGCCATCATAGGTTTGGTGATCAATACGATTTACTTATTATTTGCCATTTGGTTAATTGCTACGGTTGGTTTTGAAAACTTACAAGACCAAGATGCTGTAAGAAGAATTATGATGGAAAAATTTGGAGGATAATTTTTCAAATCTTACATAAAAGTCTGGCAACTGCCAGACTTTTTTATTCAAATTCTTTTAAAGTTTTGGTGATAATATCTATACATTCCAATAACTGATCTTCCGTCATCACCAAAGGTGGTGCGAAACGAATAATATTGCCATGGGTTGGTTTTGCCAACAACCCATTTTCTGCTAATTTCATGCAAATATTCCAAGCAGTTTGTCCGTGTTCGGAGTCGTTAATCACTATCGCATTTAACAAACCTTTGCCTCGTACTAATTGAACTATGTTGTTGTGTTGGATGTATTCTTGCATTTTAGCACGAAACAAATGGCCTAGTTTACGGGCATTTTGTATGAGGTTTTCTTCATTAACCACTTCTAAAGCAGTCATGGCTACCGATACACCTAATGGGTTTCCACCGAATGTAGAACCGTGTTGCCCGGGTTTGATTACTTCCATAACAGCTTTATCAGCCAAAACCGCAGAAACAGGATACACACCACCCGACAAAGCTTTTCCTAAGATTAAAATATCCGGCTTGCTATAAGTTTCTTGTTGCTCGCATTGGTTGGAACAGTTGCAGTTGCCGCACACAGCCAATAAAGATCCTGTTCGTGCAATTCCGGTTTGAATTTCATCTGCAATAAACAACACTTGGTATTGGTTACACAAATCTTTTACTTGCATTAAGTAAGATTCGTTTGGAGTATACACTCCAGCCTCTCCTTGGATAGGCTCCACCAAAAACCCTGCAATATTGGGATGGGTTTGAAATAATTTTTCTAACGCAGCTATATTGTCGTAAGCTACATTGATAAATCCACCGGTATACGGACCAAAATTCTTTTGGGCATTTTGGTCATTAGAAAAAGAAATGATGGTTGTAGTTCTGCCGTGAAAGTTGTTGTCAGCTACCACAATTTGGGCATTGTTTTCGGCAATTCCCTTTTTTTCATAAGCCCATTTTCTGCAAATCTTAATGGCAGTTTCTACAGCTTCTGCTCCAGTATTCATAGGAAGTGCCATGTCAAAACCAAAGTATTCACTCATAAATTTTTCGTATTCTCCCAACCGATTATTGTAAAAAGCACGAGAAGTTAGGGTAAGCTTTTGTGCTTGCTTAATTAAGGAATCAATGATTTTTGGATGGCAGTGTCCTTGATTAACCGCTGAGTATGCTGACAAAAAGTCGAAATATTTTTTGCCTTCTACATCCCACAAATACACACCTTGTCCTTTTTCTAAAACTACAGGTAAAGGATGGTAGTTGTGTGCACCGTATTGATTTTCTAATTCAATAAAATAATTGGAGGTTGTGGTAGAAGTCATTTTTGTATTATTTTTATACATCATAATTAGAATACAAAGGTAATCGATTTTCCGAAAACGTTTCCGTAAATGCCCGAAATTATTGATATTTATCATACTATAACCTCTTAAATTCGTACTAACTTTGGTAAAAATTTAAAGCCATGTCTGATTCCAGAAATTATTCCATCAAGCAACTAGCAAAAATGGAGCAAAAAGTAGCTCGACAAAGTAGAACCATTCTTTTTTTAACCATATTAATTGTGGCTTATGCACTCATGTATTTTTTAAGTACACCAACTTTTACCGTAACGCAACAATCAGTATTATTTATCTTGTTTTTTGCCATTGGTTTATGGATTACCGAAGCGGTACCCCCTTTTGCGGTTGGAATTTTAATTGTCGGATTTTTGGTGTTTACCATGGGAAGAGATGAAGGCATGGATGCCAAACGCTATGCCCAAGTTTGGTCAGATGGGGTGATATGGTTGTTTTTAGGAGGATTCTTTTTAGCAGAAGGAATGAAAAAAACCAACTTGGATGTAAGTTTACTCAAGTTGTCAGCACCTAAGTTTGGCAACCAACAAAAAATGATTTTGCTTGGTTTGATGTTGGTTACTGCTGTATTATCTATGTTGATGAGCAACACTGCCACTACTGCCATGATGATAGCTACGGTGAGTCCATTATTTTTAATGGCAGGAAAGGAGTCTAATTTTTCCAAAGCATTGGTGTTAGGTATTCCTACAGCTGCTGCCATAGGAGGGATGGGCACCATTATTGGTTCTGCACCCAATGCTATTGCAGTTGGTGCGATGGAATCTATCGGAATTAAAATTTCATTTATTGAATGGATGTTGGTTGGAGTGCCTGTTTCGTTGATTTTACTCTTTGTTTTTTGGAGAATGCTGTTGCATAAATACCAACTAAAAAATCAATCCATTTCTTTGGATTTTTTATTAGATGCACCTGCATCTAACGAAGAAGAAATGGAAAAATTAGAGGAAAGTAAAATCAAAAAGCAAATTGTGTTGATTGTAATGGGAGTTACGCTGCTTTTGTGGTTGACCTCTCAATGGACTAAAATTCCGGTAGCTGCTGTTTCGGGTATTCCTATTGTGGCATTAACTTTATTAGGTATTATTGATGCGGATGATGTAAGAAGTTTGCCTTGGGATACTTTAATGTTGGTAGCAGGAGGCTTGGCTTTGGGAATGGCAATACAAGAACAAGGTTTAGCCACTTATTTTGTGGACCAAGTAAGTCATTACGACATCAATTTGTATGTATTGGTAGTGTTGTTTTCGTTGCTAACAGTAGTATTTTCTAATTTTATGAGTAATACCGCAGCAACCACCATATTTATTCCGATAGCAATTTCATTAATTGGTTTGAATGCCGATTTTGATCCGGTGATTTTCCCATTAGTAATTGGGTTGAGTGCCTCATGTGCATTATTGCTACCAGTTTCTACGCCACCAAATGCTATTGCATACAGCACCGGAATTATCCAACAACAAGACTTTAGAATGGGAGGTGTCGGAATAGGCTTGTTAGGTCCGGTGGTGATTATCGTTTTTACAATATTATACTCTTGGTTGTTTTAAATTTACTGTACCACAATCTTTTTGGTAACCGTATGGTTGTTAGAAGTGATTTGTAAGAAATAAAATCCTGATTGTAAACCATCTAAACTATAGGTATTTTGTATTTTGGTTGGATGGTTTACTTTTTGAATGTATTGTCCGTTGATGTTCATCAATACGATTTCTTCTACAGTGTTTTCTGTTTGAATATAAACTGTTTGGTCTTTTACAGGATTAGGATATACAGAAACGGTTGATTCAAAAACAGGGATTTCCAAAGATAATGTTCCCCATGTATCTTGTGCAGGTACTCCTCCCCATATTTTCGTAGCTAAATAAGGATTGTCAATAAATGGGTTTCGATTGCCTTGACCCCAAGTGTTATTGGCATTCCCAAGATAATTATTTCGATTAATTTCAAAAGCCGAAACAGGGTCTTCTATGTTCCAAATTAAAAATAAATCAATCATGTCATCACCAGTACCTGTTGTTGACCCAACACCAACATTGGTTGGGAGACATTGGTCTCCATATCTTAAGTACATGTACATCATCATTCTTGCCAAATCCCCTTTCCATTCATCTCCAGGAAACCAGCTATTTAAACCTATACTATAGGAAGTAATGCCACTCCCATTTGCAAACCTTCTATTTCCTCTAGAGTTATTTCTTTGTACATCACAGGCTCTTAACATATGGGCATCAGCTCCAGGGCCAACTTGACCCAAATCAGGAGTTCCTAAAGATTGCGGATAGGTATGTTCTCTATTCCATTGACCGTTACTTCCTCCATTATTGTCTTTATTGCGTCTTCTATCGTTGGTACCATCCCCATCGGAACCATATTCCCACCCATAAATTAATAGAACATAGTTAGGGTTATTTGGGTCTAAATCCACAATTTTTAGGGCTTCCCAAATCTGAGAGTAAGTCAATTGGTTTATATGTGAATCTGAAATTCTTATTGACAATTCATTTTTTAGTGCCTGTCCATTTGTTGTAAAATCAATACCGCTATAATAATCGGGAATTTGCGCAACAACAAATGAGATAAAAAATAAAGAAATGACGAAAATTTTTGCTTTTAACATAGGATTATTAATTTCTTTTCAATTTAGCCATATAAAAACCATCAAAACCAGTTTGGTATGATAAGATAATTTTATCTTCTATAAGGGTGAATTTTTTACCCCATTCAGTTTGTAGGAAGTTATTTATTTGCAATTGGTTTTCAGAAGGTAAAACCGAACAAGTAGCATATACTACCAATCCACCAGGTTTAACCATCTTAGAATAGTTTTGTAAAATTTCTTGTTGGGTTTTTTTGATGTCATCAATAAAAGCTTCTTGCAATTTCCATTTGCTGTCAGGATTTCTTTTTAAAACCCCCAAACCACTACATGGAGCATCAATCAATACTCTGTCTGCTTTGTCATGTAGTTTCTTTATTACTTTGGTACTATCAATAATGCGGTATTCAATATTAAAAGCTCCGTTTCGTTTGGCTCTTAATTTGAGTTGTTTCATTTTGCTTTCGTACAAATCCATGGCAATAATTTGCCCTTTGTTTTGCATTAACGAAGCCAAGTGTAAAGTTTTGCCACCTGCACCTGCACATGCATCTACCACCCGCATCCCTGGTTCTACCTCTAAAAAAGGTGCAACCAATTGAGAGCTGGCATCTTGAACTTCAAAAAAGCCCTCTTTAAATAAGGGACTCATAAACACATTGGCTCTTTCTTCTAATACCAAAGCGTCTTTTTGATCTTTTAAAGTTTGAGTAGCAATTTCTTCGGCTTCTAATTTTTTTTGGAGTTCTTGTACAGAAATTTTAAGGGTATTGACTCTTAATATCACTTGAGCTTGTTCGTTTTGGGCTGCAATTTCTTTGGTCCAAGTTTCTTCTCCCAATTCTGCAACTCCAACAGCATCCATCCAATCCGGAATGGATTCTCGGAATTTTCTAATTTTAGATAATTCGTCAAAACGACCTTTAATTTTTCTGACAGGGGTGCCTTCTAGTTGTTTCCAATCAGGTAAGTTATACCCTCTCAATACAGCCCAAACAGCCAACAATCTCCATAAATTGTCTCGATCAAAAGGTTCTTTGGTTTCTGCTATTTCTGCATATAATCTTTTCCAACGAACAATATCATAAATGGTTTCTGCAACAAACTTTCTGTCTTTACTTCCCCAACGTTTGTCGGTTTTTAAATATTTTGCAACTACTTTATCGGCATAATTTCCTTCATTAAAAATTTCATTCAAAGCATTAATAGTGGCAAATACTAAATTTCTGTGTAATCTCATTAGATTTTAAATTGTGTACAAAGTTAATTGATTTTGCTGTTTATTAGTTTTATAATTTTCAAATTAACTTTTTAATGCCATTATGATACATTTATCTTTTACAATTTTAAAAGCAAATAGCATTAAAATACCCATATGATGTAATAGTAAAATTAAATTTAGTTGTAATTTTGCAATGTTTTATTTTAATTATATTCCTAAAAATTTCAATTATGAGTTCATTTGATGTTACGGTAATCGGTTCTGGTCCTGGTGGATATGTTGCAGCTATTCGTTGTGCCCAATTGGGTTTTAAAACTGCAATTATCGAAAAATACAATGTATTAGGTGGCACTTGTTTAAATGTTGGATGTATCCCTTCTAAAGCATTGTTGAGTTCTTCACATCATTACCACGATGCAGTAGCACATTTTGCAGAGCACGGTATTGAAGTTTCGCAACCAAAAGTAAATTTGGCACAAATGATTGCCCGAAAGCAGTCGGTTGTAGATCAAACGACTGGTGGAATTCAGTATTTGATGGATAAAAATAAAATTACTGTTTTTAATGGTGTTGGAAGTTTTAAAGATGCAACGCATGTAAATATTACAAAACAAGATGGTTCGGTAGAAACTATCGAATCAAAATACAGCATCATTGCTACAGGTTCCAAGCCATCTAGTTTGCCTTTTATTAGCATAGATAAGGAAAGAATCATCACCTCAACAGAGGCTTTAAAATTAACCGAAGTACCAAAACATTTGGTAATTATTGGTGGAGGGGTCATTGGAATTGAATTAGGACAAGTTTACTTGCGTTTGGGAGCTCAGGTTTCTGTAATTGAGTATTTAGACAGAATCATTCCTGGTATGGATGGAGCTTTGAGCAAAGAGTTGACCAAAGTGTTGAAAAAACAGGGTATGAAATTTTACACTTCGCACCAAGTAAAAAAAGTAGAAAGAAATGGTGTCCAAGTATTGGTTGAAGCTACTAATGCAAAAGGAGAAATCGTTTCTTTTGAAGGTGACTACTGTTTGGTTTCTGTAGGAAGAAGACCTTATACCGATGGATTGCAAGCAGAAAATGCAGGAGTAAAAGTTACCGAAAGAGGACAAATTGAAGTCAATGATCATTTGCAAACCACGGCTCCAAATATTTATGCGATAGGAGATGTGGTTCGTGGAGCCATGTTGGCCCATAAAGCAGAAGAAGAAGGTGTTTTGGTGGCAGAATATTTAGCGGGTCAAAAACCACATATCGATTATAACTTAATTCCAGGTGTAGTATATACTTGGCCAGAAGTTGCAGCTGTTGGTAAAACCGAAGAGCAATTAAAAGAAGCAGGTGTAGCTTTTAAATCAGGGTCGTTTCCGTTTAAGGCATTAGGAAGAGCCAGAGCTGGTGGTGATACCGATGGTTTTGTTAAAATATTGGCAGATGCCAAAACCGATGAGGTTTTAGGTGTTCATATGATTGGTCCGCGTTGTGCTGATTTGATTGCACAGGCAGTTACTGCTATGGAATACAAAGCTAGTGCGGAAGATATAGCAAGAATGAGTCACGCACATCCAACTTTTGCAGAAGCTACCAAAGAAGCTGCTTTGGCAGCTACTGAAAATAGAGCTTTACATATATAAGTTTTGTTGAGATTAAATTATCAAAACGTCCTCTATTTGGAGGATGTTTTTTTTTATGTTAAACCCAAATTACACAAATTCGTAATTTGCCCAAACATGATAATTATCAATCTTCATTCAAGTAAAAACGGCTATCTTTAACACAGAAAACGTGAAACAATAAAAAGTAAATAGCCATGAAAAAGATATTATTCCCCACCGATTTTTCAAAAGCTGCCAATAATGCTTTTGTGTATGCATTGCAGTTTGCCAATCAATTTCAGGCAGAAATTGTGGTACTACATCAGTACGATTTGCCAACCATTCATGTGGGTGGATTGCCATCTACATTAAAAGATGTGTATGATACCATTGAGTTGGAAACCTTTGAGAACTTCAAATCTCAAATACCGGCTTTACATCAAATTGCTAAAGAACATCAGTTAAATCAAGTTAAAATTTCTAATGTTTTAAAACATGGCGATTTGATTTATGCCATTCAAGAACTTATTAAAGAGGATACCTTTGATTTTATCATCATGGGAACCAAAGGGGCAAGTGGTTTAAAAGAAATGTTTTTAGGATCTAATGCAGGTGCGGTTATTTCTGAAGTAGAAAGTGTGGTGGTAGCTGTTCCGGAAGAATCTGCATTTAATGGCTTGAAAAAAATTGTATTCACTACACGCTTCCGCGAAAAAGACCGATTGGCATTACAAAAAGTATTAAAAATTGCCAATGCTTTAGAAGCTCAGGTACATTTGGTACATGTAGAAAATTCAAAAAATATCGTAGATGCGAACATTGTAAACCAATGGAGAAACGATTTTGAAGGTTTTGGTGTGGTTTTCCATCAATTTCAACATGAAAACACTTATCAAACCATACTGAATTTTATTGATTCCTACGAAGTAGATATAGTTGCGATGCTGCATTATAAAAAAGGATTTTTCCAGGAGTTGTTCCAACAGAGCTTAACACAAAAATTGTCTTACCACTCTAAAATTCCAGTATTGTCTATCCACGAAAAAGTTTTGTAATTAAAAGAGGAAGCCCCTAAATGCTTCCTTTTTTAATATTATTAATGCTTGTTTTACTGGAAAAACTCTATTTTTACGAATTAATATTTGTTTTCTTGTTACACTTTCAAACATATTTGCATCCTAGCAAATCCGAATGGGTCACCTTTGTACATGGAGCTGGAGGGAGTTCTACCATTTGGTTTAGACAAGTTCGTGAGTTTGCAAAATACTACAATGTATTATTATTAGATTTGCGTGGACATGGCAATTCCAAAGCTGAAAAAAAGGTATCGTGGGGTAAAAAGTACTCTTTTCAAAGCATTGCAAATGATATTGTAGAAGTGTTAGATCATTTAAAGATCCAATCTTCTCATTTTATTGGAATCTCTCTAGGTTCCATTATCATCAGACAATTGGCAGAAATGCAACCTCAAAGAGTTTCTTCCATGATTTTGGGTGGAGCCATTTTAAAGATGAATTTTCGTTCGCAAATATTAATGCGTGTAGGGAATTTATTTAAATATGTGTTACCTTATTTGGTGCTTTATAAATTGTTTGCTTTTATTATCATGCCAAAAAAGAACCACCAACAATCAAGATTGTTGTTTGTTAATGAAGCAAAAAAATTATACCAAAAAGAATTTATCAAATGGTTTAAGCTAACTGCTGAAATTAATCCATTACTCAAATGGTTTAGGCAAGTGGAGATTAAAATTCCAACATTATATGTAATGGGTGAGGAGGATTATATGTTTTTACCTGCAGTAAAAAAAGTAGTGGCAGATCATTTTCAGTCATCTAAGTTAGCCATTATTCCTGCTTGCGGACATGTAGTAAATATAGAAAAACCAGAAATTTTTAACCAATTGGTTATAAATTATTTACAACAAAAAAAGCCGGCATTCACAACTACCGACCTTTTTAACTAACTCTAACCAAACAAACTTATATGATGATACAAAGATCCATTTTTTTTGATTCCTTTGTGTTAAGTTCCTGTTATATATATGTTATTGATTTTTAAAATTTTACATTTTAATGATTTTATTTCAAATAAGGTTATTTTAGAGACATCATTCTTAATTTTTGTTTATAATTAAATTCTTTTTTAATATAAATTACTAATTTCGCAAAATAACTTATATATTTTATATAAAAATTAATAATGATACAATCACATCCCTATTTTCCTAAAAATAAAGTAAGAATTGTAACTGCAGCTTCTTTATTTGACGGTCATGATGCAGCCATTAATATCATGCGTAGAATCATTCAAGCTACGGGTGTAGAAGTTATCCACTTAGGTCACGATAGAAGTGTAGAAGAAGTAGTAAATACTGCCATTCAAGAAGATGCGAATGCCATTGCGATGACTTCGTACCAAGGGGGACACATGGAATATTTTAAATACATGTTTGATTTGCTCAAAGAAAAAGGAGCAGGCCATATCAAAATATTTGGTGGTGGTGGCGGTGTTATTCTTCCTTCTGAAATTGAGGAATTACATGCTTATGGAATCACAAAAATTTATTCGCCAGATGATGGTCGTGCTATGGGATTACAAGGCATGATTAACGACTTGGTTCAAAAAGCAGATACAAGCCCCCTTGCCCCCGAAGGGGGAATTGAGCAAATTGCCGAAAAATTAGCTGTCAAAGAAGTCAATACGATGGCACGATTAATTACCCTTGCTGAAACTAATCCAGATGATTTTCATGATGTTTTTCCTCAATCATTAGTAGCTCCCCCTTCGGGGGCGGGGGGGGCTCCAGTTTTAGGTATCACCGGAACAGGTGGTGCTGGAAAATCCTCTTTAGTAGATGAATTGGTAAGAAGATTTTTAATCGATTTTCCTGAAAAAACAATTGGATTAATTTCGGTGGATCCTTCGAAAAGAAAAACAGGTGGTGCTTTGTTGGGTGACAGAATTCGTATGAATGCCATCAACAATTCACGTGTTTATATGCGTTCGTTAGCAACTCGTCAATCGAATTTGGCTTTGTCAAAATACGTAGCAGAAGCAATTCAAGTGTTGAAAGCAGCTAAATATGATTTAATCATTTTAGAAACTTCAGGAATTGGACAATCAGATACTGAAATCCTTGACCATTCAGATGTTTCTCTATATGTAATGACACCTGAATTTGGTGCAGCAACGCAGTTAGAGAAAATCGACATGTTGGATTTTGCTGATTTGGTAGCATTAAATAAGTTCGACAAACGTGGTGCTTTAGATGCTATTCGCGATGTGAAAAAACAATATCAACGTAACCACAATCTATGGGATGTAGATACGGATAAGATGCCAATTTTTGGAACAATCGCCTCCCAATTCAACGACCCTGGAATGAATACGTTGTACAAATCTATCATGGATAAGGTTGTAGATAAAACAGGGGCTAATTTAAAATCGACTTTCGAAATTACGCGTGAAATGAGCGAGAAAATCTACGTAATTCCGCCTCATAGAACCCGTTATTTATCGGAAATTGCAGAAAACAACAGAAAGTACGACGAAACCGCTTTAACACAAGTAGAAGTAGCACAAAAGCTATACGGAATTTTCAAAACTATTGAATCAGTTAACGGAAATTTACCACAAATTAATAAAGCAGGAATAATTGAAAGTTCTTTAAGAATCAACGATAGCAATAAAGATTTCTTAAGTTTATTGTTAAAAGAATTCGACCGAGTAAAAATGAATTTAGACCCATACAATTGGGAGATCTTGTTGACTTGGGAAGAAAAAATAAACAAATATAAAAATCCGGTATATACGTTTAAAGTTCGTGATAAAGAAATCAAAATTCAAACGCATACCGAATCATTGTCACATTCTCAAATTCCAAAAGTAGCCTTACCTAAATACCAAGCTTGGGGCGATATCTTGAAATGGAATTTACAAGAAAATGTACCGGGAGAATTCCCATTTGCATCCGGATTATATCCATTCAAACGTGAAGGAGAAGACCCAACGCGAATGTTTGCAGGAGAAGGCGGTCCAGAAAGAACCAATCGTCGTTTCCATTATGTTTCTTTGGGTATGCCAGCAAAACGTTTATCAACAGCATTCGACTCGGTAACTTTATACGGAAATGACCCAGACCACAGACCTGATATTTATGGTAAAATTGGAAATGCTGGAGTTTCCATTTGTTGTTTAGACGATGCTAAAAAATTATACTCAGGTTTCGATTTGAGTCACACAGCGACTTCCGTTTCTATGACCATTAATGGCCCGGCACCCATGTTGTTAGGATTTTTTATGAACGCTGCTATCGACCAAAACTGCGAAAAATACATCAAAGAAAACGGTTTAGAAGCGGAAGTAGAGAAAAAGAAAAAAGAGCTTTACGATGACAAAGGTCTTGAACGACCTACATATAATGGGGAATTACCAGAAGGAAATGACGGATTAGGATTGTTGTTATTAGGTATTACGGGGGATCAAGTGTTGCCTTTAGGGGTGTATCAAGAAATTAAAGCGAAAACTTTAGCACAAGTTCGTGGTACAGTACAAGCGGATATTTTAAAAGAAGATCAAGCACAAAATACTTGTATTTTCTCCACAGAATTTGCGTTACGTTTGATGGGTGACGTTCAAGAATATTTCATCCAACAAAATGTGCGAAACTTTTATTCGGTTTCTATTTCAGGTTATCATATTGCCGAAGCAGGTGCGAATCCAATTAC
>CAZAHJ010000038.1:0-18595 GCA_964485115.1 uncultured Flavobacterium sp. | reverse complement strand
CATCAAAATAATTTTGCTTGGAATACGTTAATAAGAGAACCCTTTTTTATTCCAGAAAACAAAAAGTTAGATGATTTACTCAAAGAATTCAAATCGATGAAAAATCACTTAGCCATTGTAGTAGATGAATTTGGGGGTACTTCTGGTTTGGTAACATTAGAAGATATTATTGAAGAAATTGTGGGAGATATTAGCGACGAATTTGACGATGAAAATTTGAATTATTCCCAAATTGATGAAAGAAACTTTTTGTTTGAAGGGAAAATAAATTTAAAAGATTTTTATCGCATTACTGGCTCAGAAGAAGATGATTTTGAAACACACAAAGGAGATGCAGAAACTCTGGCTGGATTTATTTTAGAAATTTTTGCGGCCTTGCCTAAAAAAGGACAAAAAATCACCTTCAAACAGCATATATTTACCATTGAAGCAGTTGATAATAAACGCATTAAACAAATCAAAGTTACTTTAGCTGAAGATAGTCAATAGTTCAAAAAAATAAAAGTAAATAATAAATGAACAAAAAATTAATCGGTATTGTTATGGTATTGGTTTTGTTAGGGGGTCTGGTTTATTTTTTATTTCCGGAAGATACTTTACCCAAACCTCCAGCTTTTTTAAAATTAGAATACCCAGTACAAGAATACGATCCTTGGCGTGGAAAATGTTATGATTTAAACATTAATACCAACAGCATTGCCAAAACAATCGGAAATTGTGATGTACAATTACAATACCCAAAAATGAAAGCAACAATATATCTTACTTATCAGCCCATACAAAACAATTTAAAGGACTTATTAAGAGATGCTCAAAAGCTCACCTATAAACACGTAATAAAAGCTGATGAAATAAGTGAACAATTATATATTAATGAAAAAAGAAACGTATACGGAATGTTTTATGATGTAGGGGGAAATGCTGCAAGTAACACACAATTCTATGCAACTGATAGTTTAAAGCACTTTGTAACCGGGACCATATATTTTTACGCCAAACCTAATTTTGATTCCTTATTACCTGCATCTGACTATATTAAAAAAGACATGTTGAAAATTATGGAAAGTTTGGAATGGAAAAATTAGCTTTTTCTAATTTTTTTAAATTTTCACAAACAGTGATTTTCGTGTTTTTTTCTTAACAATTTGTTTCAATTTTTTTACTTTTGTTATTTCAACAACACTACTAAACTCATGAAAACTATTGCATCTGTTGTAGAACACTACATCAAAACAAAGCCTTTTTTACTCACTGCTCTCTCCCAAGGAATTATTAACTTAACTTCTTTAGCAAGAGTAATGATGCCTGAATTAGAACAACACCTAGGAAAAGATGTTCGTCAAGGAGCGGTAGTAATGGCTTTAAAAAGGTTGTCTGAAGAATTAGACTTTAGAGTAAACCATAAAATTATCAAAGTGGTTAAAAAACTAGGTGAAATCACTGTTCGATCAAATTTATCCGATTATACATTTATTATATCTGATACTATTTTAGAAAAACAAGCATCTTTATTGGCAGACATTAAAGATTTATCAGAATTCTTTTACACTTCCTCAAGAGGAGTTAACGAAACTAATATTGTATTAAGTTCAAGCTTAGAAAGCTATATTGAAAAACATTTTGTTGGAGAAAGGTTGTTACAAAAAATGGACAACTTGGCAAGTATTTCAGTAAAACTACCCCACGAAAATTTAGGCACGTCTGGAGTGTATTACTATATTTTTCAAAGATTGGCCTGGGAAGGAGTTGTGATTAACGAAGTCATTTCTACCACCAATGAATTTACCATTATTGTATCTGAAGAAGAAGTAGATATTGCTTTTAAAGTGATAAAAGATTTAAGGCATGCTTAAGATTAAATTACATCATACTTCATCTTTCTCAAAATACGCATGGTTTCTTTAAAATGCACAAAAACAGTAGGGTCTTGGTATTTTTTTAAGTAAGGTTTGGCATCTATCAAAATTTGTTTGGCTTTTTCAAATCCATTCCAATAGCAAATCATTAGCATCGAAGGTAAATGCAAAATATCTTTTGCCTCTGCAACCGTTAATGTTTGTTGTTTTTCTAACTTTTGCAATATGGAAAGCATGGCATTGTAAATATGATGCAACATTTTTTTGTTGTATTGCGGGGCATCAAACAAAAATTCAGTTTCGAGCTTGTAATATCCATTGTCAAAAAATAAAATTTTCTTTTGTTCCAAAGCATATAAACTTGTTTGGTCATGCAACCCTAAAGGAACATATTCCGTAATCACAAAACTATTTTGGTCATAGTTAATAGTCACTACATCTAAAGCAGAATAAAACAGCTTGATTTGCTCGTTTACCAAAAAAATATCTACCCTACTCAAAAATTCTTGTCCTCTAATTTTTTTTGAAATCCCAGCCCAACAAACCACAAACAACTCTTTAAAAACTTTGTACTTAGGCTGCATATCTTTGTGCGAATGCATCATAAAATCCACCACCCCATCCAAGGTTAACCGAATGCTATTCCTAGCTTGGTTTTCCATTTGCACTACCATCGGAATATTGGTTTTGTTGTAGGGGATTTTTTCTTCCGTTGGCACTGAGTTACTTCCAACCCTTTTAAAAACGGTATGTGCAGGGATAGTATGAATTCCTTTTTTAAAATAAGAAGTTTTGGGATTTGGCCTAACGGTTACCAAGCCAACCACTTTATCTTTAGGTAAATTAGGAAATGGAATATTTTCGTATAAAATTCTTGGAGCATTTTCTAGATAGGCATTTACTAAATTTTGAATGCGACTATCGTCAAAAAAATCATCTCCAACTACTTCGTTGGTTTCATCTTCTACCCCAACTACTATGTAACTATTGTTTCCGGGGTTCGAATTAGATAAAGCACAAATGTGTTTCAAAAATTTAGCTTTCCCTTCTTTAGTATGCAAATTCAACTGTCGCTTTTTGTCATAAAAACTACATTCATCATGATGAGCTAATAAATTTTTAATCAAAAGACGCTTGTTGATCATGTGTTTACTAGTGATTAGTGAATAGTGATCCCTAAAATTCAATACAAATTATAACCTCATTTTCATTCGCTAATTCGCTCATTTTCTAATTATCTAATTTCCAAATTTACGGCACCTTCTCCCCTCTACTTGCCACCCACAACGCAAACCATTCTTCTAACTCTAACGTAAGATTACTTGCTTTGCTCTGGTTCAAAATTCTCTCCCATTTGGTAGTTCCTAACACCGGAATAATTCCACTCGGGTGTTGGTGTAACCATGCCAATAGCAATACATCCTCGGTAACTTCATATTTGTTGGTTAATTCAATTAATACCTTTTTTATCCGCTGATTTTGCTCGTTATCCCCTTTAAAATAAGTCCCTAACGGACTCCAAACCATAGGCCGGATATCAAATGTTTGTAAATAATCTAAAGTTCCATCAGTAAAAGCATTGTCATGTGTAAGTGAAATCTCCAATTGGTTATAATGAATTGGAATATGCTTTTGTAATAAAGCCATTTGGGTTGAAGTAAAATTAGAAACTCCGAATCGCAAAATCTTTCCTTGGGCCATCAACTGCTTCATAGCTTTGGCAATTTCTTCTGCTTGCATTAACGGACTTGGTCGGTGCAATAAAAAAACATCTATATAATCTGTTTGTAGATTTTTCAAAGCCCTATCAACTACCTGAATCAAATATTCATACCCGTAGTCATAATGCTTGATGGAATATGGAAATCTCTCCGTTGGATATTTAATTCCTGCTTTGGTGATTAATTGAACTTGATTTCTCGAAATACCAGATTTTGAAAATGCATTTCCAAAAGCTTCTTCTATGGTATGTCCTCCATAAATATCAGCATGATCAAAACAAGTCAATTGATGCTCTACCGCTTTTTGGATGAAGGAAATCATTTCAGAAGCACTAAAATTAGCACCCCATTGTCCCCATTGCATTACTCCTACAACAGATTTCGGTAATTTTAAAGATGGTTGCATGCTTTATTTTTTGAATTTTTGATTTAAAAATAGGGATAAAAACAAAAAGTTTTCAATGTTTAACAAAGTGTTTGCCTATTTGTTTACAAATGCTTAATTATATGCCAAACCCTTCCCAAAATTAAGAGTTTTAACGAGATGTTAACATGTAAAAAAGGTTAATATTTTCAATTTGCACTGCATTAAAAATTGGAAGCAATGGACCAAAATAACCCAACGTTTGATATTAGAGCGATTAATGAAAAAATAGAGCGTGAAAGTGCTTTTATCGATCTACTAAACTTAGAATTGAACAAAGTAATTGTAGGTCAGAAACACATGGTAGAACGATTGTTAATTGGCTTACTCGGGCAAGGACATATTTTGTTAGAAGGTGTTCCGGGTTTGGCAAAAACTTTAGCCATCAATACCCTATCTAAAGCCGTGGAAGGAAGCTTCAGCAGAATTCAGTTTACTCCCGATTTGTTGCCAGCAGATGTGGTTGGTACCATGATATACAACATCAAACAAAACGATTTTAGCATCAAAAAAGGACCTGTATTTGCCAATTTTGTTTTGGCAGACGAAATTAACCGTGCTCCAGCCAAAGTGCAATCGGCTTTATTAGAAGCCATGCAAGAAAAACAGGTAACTATTGGAGACACCACTTTTACGTTAGACAAACCTTTTTTGGTTTTGGCAACCCAAAACCCAATTGAGCAAGAAGGAACCTATCCATTACCTGAAGCCCAGGTAGACCGTTTTATGCTGAAAACGGTGATTGAATATCCTAAAATGGAAGAAGAAAGAATGGTAATGCGTCAGAATTTACTCAACACCAAAGAAGAAGTAAAGCCTGTGGTGAGCATTGATCAAATATTGAGAGCACAACAAACCGTTCGAGAGGTGTACATGGATGAAAAAATTGAGAAATATATTTTAGATCTCATTTTTGCCACTCGTTTCCCTGAAAAATACGGTTTGGATAGCTTAAAACCTTTGATTAGTTACGGAGCCTCTCCTAGAGGAAGCATCAACTTGGCCACTGCTGCCAAATGCTATGCCTTCATCAAACGAAGAGGTTATGTAATTCCGGAAGATGTTCGTGCAGTAGTACACGATGTGTTGCGTCACAGAGTTGGAATTACTTACGAAGCAGAAGCTGAAAATGTGACTTCTGTAGAAATCATCAACAAAATTGTAAACGAAATTGAAGTTCCTTAAAAGTAAATAGCAAGCAGTGAAAAGTAAATAGCCAAAACTTATCACTATTCACTAATTACTTATCACTAAAAGTATGGACACCAAAGAACTTCTTGCCAAAGTACGTAAAATTGAAATCAAAACTCGAAGACTAAGTAATCATTTGTTTTCGGGAGAATATCACACGTCTTTTAAAGGACGAGGGATGACATTTGCAGAAGTTAGACCGTACCAATTTGGAGATGATGTTCGTGCCATTGATTGGAATGTTACAGCTCGTTTCAACGAACCTTTTGTAAAGGTTTTTGAAGAAGAACGCGAACTTACTTTGATGATGGTGGTAGATGTGAGTGCCAGCAAATTATTCGGAACTACCAACCAAACCAAGAGCGAAACAGTGGCAGAAATCGTAGCAACTTTGGCTTTTTCTGCAACGCAAAACAACGATAAAATCGGATTGATTTTATTCACCGATCAAATAGAATTATACATCCCACCAAAAAAAGGAAAATCGCATGTATTGAGAATAATTCGCGAATTGTTGGAGTTTCAACCAAAAAGTAAAAAAACCAATATTCGGGTACCACTTGAATTTTTAGCGGGAGTGCAAAAGAAAAAAGCTATCGTATTTTTGGTTTCTGATTTTATTGACCATCATTCTTACGATCATGCCTTAAAAATGACTGGAAAAAAGCACGATGTTACCGGAATTAAAATTTACGATCCAAAAGAACAAAAGTTCCCAGATGTAGGTTTGGTTTTAATGCAAGATGCCGAAACAGGAGCATCGCAATGGGTAAATACAGGATCTAAAAAAGTTAGAATGGAATTTGAAAAGTTTTTTGCATCGCAACAGCAAAAATTTCAAGATAGTTTCAACAAAGCCGGATGTGGCAGCATTACCATTAACTTACAAGATAGCTACGTAAAAAAATTATTAGGTTACTTTAAAGCGCGAAATTAATGAAAGGGAAAATTGTAATTTTATTTTGGATTTGTTTCCTTTGGTTTGGATGCCAAAGTGTGCTTTCGCAACAATATAAAATTCAAACTTCGGTAGATAGCACCAAAGTAAAACTGGGAAAACTTATCCATTTAAAACTCCAAACCCAAGTAGATACTTTTAGCAAAGTTCAATTTCCGGAAATACCAATGATTGGAAATTTAGAGGTAATTGAAAATTATCCGGTAGATACCTTTCGAAAAGGAGCTTTATACGAATTGGTAAAAAAATATGGCATCACCCAATACGATAGCGGAGTTTACACCATTCCTCGATTGGCAGTTTTTATCAACCAAAAACCTTATTTTAGTGATAGTTTGCAAGTAGAAATTACCAATGTAGCAGTAGATACTTTAAAGCAACATTTGTATGACATTAAAGATATTTTAGAAGCTCCAAAAACCAGTAGCAATTGGTGGAAATGGCTGTTAGTCCTTTTGGCATTGGTACTTTTATTTTTTGCAGGAAAAAAAGGATGGGAATATTATTTGTTCAAAAAGTCGGGACAAATCATCTATAAAACTCCGATTGAAAAAGCATTGTCATTACTCAAACAATTAGACCAAAAGAAATTATTAGAAAAAGGAGAAGTCAAAACTTTTTATTCGGAAATGACCGATATTACTAGAAATTACCTGGAAGAATCGCTCGAAATTCCGGCTATGGAAAGTACCACCAACGAGTTAATGACTTTGCTACAACAAGTGGTAAAACAAAAAAAATATCCCTTTAGCAAGGAGCTTTTGCAGAACTTAGAAAAGATTTTAAAACAAGCCGATTTGGTAAAATTTGCCAAATCACAACCTTTTATATTGGAAATTAAAGAAGACAAACAAAAAATGGAGGAAATTGTAAAAAGTTTCCACCAAGCTTTGCCTAAAAAACCAGAAGAGGAAGAAGCTCTTTTAGAGGAAGAAGAAAAAGCAGCCAAGGCAAAAAAAGCAAAAACAAATTATATTTTAATTGCCACAGCTGCAGTTGTTTTAATAATTTTTGGTTTTGCTTGGTTTACCAACGGATTTGGTCTATTAGGTTCTAGCACCAAAAAAATGTTGGAAAAAGAATGGATCACCTCTGATTATGGTTTTCCTGCTGTTCGAATTTCAAGCCCGGAAGTGTTGGAAAGAAATGAAATAAAAATTCCACCTACCTTAGAAAGTATCATTCAGGAACAAACCTCCTTTACCATGGGAAGTTTGCAAAGTTTATTTTTTACGCAAATCAAAACTACTTTCTTAAAAACCAAACCAGAGGAAAATTTAAACGATGCCATTTTAGAAAGTGAACTAAAAATTTTAGAGCAATTAGGTGCCTCTACCCTTTTGGTAAAAACAGACGATTTTAATTTAGGACAAGGAACTACCGGAAAAAGAAACCAAGGAACGTATAGATTTGCAGTACCTGGATCTGGAAAACAGGTAACTTGTAGATACGAAATGTATTTATTCCAACAAGAACAAAGCATCCAGCAGTTTACCTTAGTTTATCAAGAAGAGGATACCTACGGAAAAGTGATTGCAGAAAAAATGTTGAAATCCATCGAACTAAGAAAAAGCCCATGATAGAAAGAGTTACCTATTTAAATCCTGAGTTTTTCTGGTTGTTTGGATTATTTCCATTATTGGTTGCATGGTACATTTGGAAATACCACAAACAGCAAGCCTCCTTACAAATGAGTAGTTTAAGCGGATTTCCGAAAGTAGGAAGTTTTAGAGCAAAACTAAAACCAATCTTATTTGTACTTAGGTTATTGGCATTAGCTGCAATGATAGTTGCTTTAGCCAGACCAAGAACAGTAGACATTACCCAAAGAAATAAAACTACTTTAGGGATTGATATGGTGTTGGCCATTGATGTTTCGGGTAGTATGTTGGCAAAAGATTTAAAACCAAACCGTTTGGAAGCCCTAAAAAAAGTAGCCTCTGAGTTTGTATACAACCGAATGAGCGACAGAATTGGTTTGGTAGTATATGCTGCAGAAGCTTACACCAAAACTCCAGTAACTAGTGATAAAGCCATTGTGTTGGAGGCGATCAAAAACACCAAATACGACAACGTATTACAAGATGGTACTGGGATTGGCATGGGATTGGCAACTGCCGTCAACCGTTTAAAAGATAGCGAAGCAAAAAGCAAAGTAGTAATTTTAATGACTGATGGCGTGAACAATGCCGGATTTATTGAACCAGAAACTTCTGCAGATATTGCTAAAGAATATGGCATTAAAGTTTACACCATAGGCATTGGAACCAATGGTTTGGCTGAATTTCCTTATGCTTATGGTGCAAATGGTGAATTGCTTTTTAGAAAAATGCCAGTAGAAATTGATGAAAAATTAATGCGTAGTATTGCAAAAAAAACAGACGGACAATACTTTAGAGCAACCAGCAACCAATCGTTAAAAAGCATTTATGACGATATTGATTTGCTAGAAAAAACAGAAATTGACGAACAAAAATTTTTTCATTACAACGAAAAATATCGTCCTTGGCTTTGGTTAGCATTGGCATTTTTAGCTTTAGAAATGTTATTAAAAATCAGTGTTTTTAGAGGATTTATACACTAAAAGATGTTTGAATTAGACGAACCAAAATACCTGCTTACCTTACTATTGATTCCAATTTTTGGAGCACTTTTTTTCTTACATGTTTGGTGGAAAAAGAAACAGCAACAAAAATTTGCAACTGCTTTTTTGTTTGAAAAATTGGTTTCAAACTATTCCAACGGCAAAATTTGGATCAAATTTACCCTTTGGATTTTGGCTATTGTTTTTATTGCAATTGCTTTGGTAAACCCGAAGATAGGAACGAAAATGGAAACAATAAAAAGAGAAGGAATAGATATTGTTTTTGCCATTGATGTTTCCAAAAGTATGCTGGCAGAAGACATTGCTCCCAATCGATTAGAAAAATCAAAGCAATTGGTTTCGCAAATCATGACACAGCTTCAAACCGATCGCATCGGTATGGTTGCGTATGCCGGAAGTGCTTTCCCTGTTTTGCCTCTTACTTCTGATTACAATGCGGCACGAATGTTTTTGCAAAGCATGAATCCAACCATGATTTCTACCCAAGGAACTTCAATAGACGAAGCCATTGAACAAAGTAGCAACTACTTTGACCAAGGCAATGCTACCAATAAATTAGTCGTTTTAATTTCAGATGGAGAAGACCATTCAGACAATGTAGAAACCGCTTTGGAAACTGCCTTAATAAAAAAAATTAAAATACTTAGCATTGGAGTCGGTACCGAAAATGGAGGGCCTATTCCGGTAAAAGAAAAAGGGCAAAACATTGGTTTTATTCGTGATAAAAATGACGAAGTAGTTATCACCAAATTAAATCAAAGCATTTTAGAAAACATAGGCAACAAAACCAAAGGAGGATACATCCTTGGAAACAACACCAAAGAAGTGGTAGAATACGTTACCAAAAAAATTGCAACCATCGAAAAAACCGAAAGAGAAAGTACCCAAATGACAGATTTTCAATCGCAATACCAATGGTTTTTAGCAATCGCGTTTTTTCTAATTTTAATAGATGTATTCTTATTGGAAAGAAAAACATCATGGCTAGCAAAATGGAATTTGTTCAATGATAAACCCGTAAAAAGATGACACCAAAAGTAACTTGGATATTTTTGCTTTTTGGTTATTTGTTGCTAGGGCAAGAAACCAATAAAGTAGTAGATAAAAATTTGCCAAAGGCAAATAAATCTTATCAACAAAAAAAATATGCAGAAGCAGAAAAAAATTACAGAATATCCTCCCACGTAGATGTGAATGGAGCAATCCCGGAATACAATATGGGAAATGCAATTTATCGTCAAAAATATCCGGCAGAATCGTTGCAAAATTTTACTAAATCTTTACAAAAAGCCAAAACAAAAGAAGAAAAGCATCAAATTTACCATAATATGGGCAATGCTATGATGCAAATAAAAGACTACCAAAATGCAGTAGAAGCATTTAAAAATGCTTTACGAAATAACCCGAATGACGAAGAAACAAGGTATAACTATGCTTTGGCAAAATTGTACTTAAAAAACAATCCCCCTCCTCCACAAGACAACCAAAACCAAGACCAACAGAACGAACAAAACCAGCAAAATCAACAGAATAAAGACAATAAATCCGACCAAAATAAAGAGCAAGACAAACAAAATAAAGGAGATAACAATCAAAATAAAAATGACTCCCCAAACCCAAAACAAAACCAACAAAAGCAACAATTGGAAAACTTGTTAGAGGCAGTAAATAACGAAGAAAAGAAAACCCAAGAAAAAGTAAATGCCAAAAAAGCCCAAGGCAGGGTAATTAAGCAAGAAAAAGAATGGTAAAATTTAGTAAAGTCTTAGCAGGACACCACAAAAAATATGTGTAACATTGCAACCCAATTTTAAAATTAAATGACTGCATTTCATTACTTTACATACAAGATAAAATCAACCCCTATTTGGTGCGTAATCTTGTTTTTGGCAGGGATGAATTTGCTATTTGCACAAGCACAATTGGAAGCAAAAGTCAGCAAAACAAGCTTGCCTTTTAACGACAAATTACGAATCGACTTTGAAATGAACTTTGATGGAGATCATTTTGAAGCTCCAAATTTTGAAGGGTTTAAAGTTTACAGTGGCCCTAGCCAAACGGTAAGCCAATCATGGATTAATGGCAAAGGGAGTTTCAAAAAAATATACTCCTATATTTTGGCACCAACCCGCAAAGGAAAAATTACCATCAAATCGGCAAGTGTCGATTACAACGGACAAACGTTTAAAAGCAATCCAATTAACATTGAAGTTACCAACGAAGTAGAAAGACCAAGAGATCCAAACGACTTTCAAATTGACTTGAATGACGAGTTGCAATTGGTTGCAGAAGTATCTAACACTTCCCCATATTTAAACCAGCCAATTAATGTAGTTTATAAATTGTATTTTGGGTACAATATTCAAATTGAAAATTGGAGAGAATTAGACAAGCCTAAGTACCCAAACTTTTGGAGTCAGCATATGGACATCAAGCAACTACAAATAGAAGAAGGAACTTATCAAGGGAAAAGAACTCGATTTGTGGTTTTGCGTAAAACCATTTTATATCCGCAAAAAGATGGCAGTTTGGAAATAGAACCATTAACTTTGGAATTTGACGTGCTTGTTCCAACCAATAAAAGAGATTTTTGGGGCAGAATGTTGTTTGAAAGAAATGTCATAAAATCTACTACTGGTAAACGAAATATTTCCGTAAAAGCACTTCCTAGCAATGCACCTATTGAATTTGATGGTGCTGTAGGAAATTTACAGTTTTTAACTGAAATTACTAAAAAAGATGTCCAAACAGGAGAATCGTTGGAATTAATTGTAAAAGCAAAAGGCAATGGAAATTTAAAACTTTTCAAGTTACCAAAATTAAAAGTGCCAAATGCTATTGAAATGTATGACCCTGTGTTTCAAGAAAAAGTGGAAACTACCTTACAGGGAATGCAAGGAGAAATTTCAGACAGGTACACTTTGGTGCCAACTTCTCCAGGAAATTTTGTGATTCAACCTTTGACATTTGTGTATTTTGATTTGGCAAGCAAATCCTACAAAACCATCACGAGTCAACCTATAGAAATAAAAGTCACCCAAGGAAGTGGAAGTATAGCAGCTGTATCCAACAACCAAAGCAAGCAACCTGTAGTAACTTCTGAACAATTTAGATTTATCCATACCGCAACCAAACTAACCCCAACCAACCAACCTGAATTTATAGATTCTTGGAAATTTTATAGTGCATTGGTTGGTCCGTTTTTACTGATTCCTCTTTTCCTTTTTATTCGTAAAAGAAAAGAAAACATGGCAGCAGATGTGGTAGGTAATCGTAGAAGAGAAAAAGAAAGATTAGCTAAAAAATATTTGTCGGAAGCACAAAAATCGATGCAAAACACTTCGATGTTTTATGAAGCATTGGAAAGAAGTTTACACAACTTTTTAAAGGCAAAACTAAAAGTAGAAACTACCGACTTAAGCAAGGCCAATTTGGAACTTTTGTTACAAGAACGACAAGTACTAGCAGAAACCCAACAAAGTTTCTTTCAATTGATGCAAAACTGTGAAATGGCACGTTATGCTTCTTTTAGCAACAACGATGTAGCAAATGATTACCAACAAGCGGTACAATGTGTTAGTAACATGGAAAAACAAATCAAATCATCATGAGAAAGTTTTGGTTACTATTTGGTTTTATTTTACTAGCTGGAAATTTATTGCTAGCTAAAAATGTGTTTCAGAAAGGAAACGATGCCTACCAAAAAGGGCAATTTGAGCAAGCCATTTTGTATTTCGAAAGTATTTTAAAAGATAAAAAACACTCTTGCGATTTATACTTTAATTTGGCTAATAGCTATTATAAAATTGGTAAAATTGGGCCTGCTATTTTTTATTATGAAAAAGCTTTATTGTTGAGTCCAAATGACAAAGACATTCAAAACAACCTAAAAATTGCCAACCAAAAAACCATTGATGAACTTCCGGGATTTACTTCTGTAGGAATAGATAAAATAATTGCCGCATTTACTTCGCGATTTCACCACAACACTTGGGGTTATTTTGCAATTATTTGGAGTTTTTTATTTGTCTTAGGCTTTTTCCTATATCAATGGAGTGCAAACTCTTGGCTTAAAAGAATCTTTTTTGGCTGCATGTTTATTTCCGGATTTGGAATATTAAGTTGTATTGTTATTGGCCAATGGGAAAAAAATCGGATCCAATCCGAAACATTTGCCATTGTTTTTAGTGCATCTTTAGATGTTAAAAACGAACCAAATGGTTCTTCCAACAAAGCATTTGAATTGCACGAAGGCAGTAAAATTAAATTACTGGAAAGCATGGATGGTTGGCACAAAATTGCAGCTTCAGAAGATATGATTGGCTGGGTTCCGGAAGGAAGTGTAAAAGCAATCAAATAATTTAATATTTACTTGTTTTAGGAAATTCTTATCGTTGTTTTCTTGCCTATCTAAAGTTTTTTAAATTCATTTGTTACACTAAACTTAGTGTTGTTTAACTACTTACTTTTCATGAAAATTATTTCCTATAACGTAAACGGCATTCGAGCTGCCATCACCAAAGGCTTTTTAGATTGGTTACAAGCAGCTAACCCGGATGTGATATGTTTACAAGAAATCAAAGCTACTGAGGATCAAATTTCAACCGAAGCTATTGCAGCAGCTGGTTACCCATATCAATACTATTTTTCTGCAGAAAAAAAAGGCTATAGTGGCGTAGCTATTTTAAGCAAAACAGAACCAAAAAATGTTGTTTTTGGAACTGGAATTGCCTACATGGATGCCGAAGGTAGAAATGTGAGAGCTGATTTTGATGGGGTTTCCGTAATGAGTTTGTATTTGCCATCTGGTACTAACATAGAGCGGCTATCGCACAAATTTCAGTACATGGATGACTTTCAATTATACATAAACCAATTAAAAAAAGAAATCCCTAATTTGGTAATTGGTGGAGATTATAACATATGTCACCAAGCCATCGACATACACGACCCGATTAGAAACGCTACTGTATCGGGATTTTTACCAGAAGAAAGAGAATGGTTAGATGGATTTATAAAGTCTGGATTCATCGATAGTTTCCGATTTTTAAATAAAGAACCTCATCAATATAGCTGGTGGAGTTATCGTGCCAATGCAAGAAACAACAACAAAGGTTGGAGAATTGATTATCATTTGGTAACCGAAAATTTAAAAGAAAAAATATCTCGGGCTTATATATTACCAGAAGCAAAACATTCTGACCACTGCCCTATTGTAGTGGAATTAACTGTATAAAATGAAAAAAGAAAAGCAACTTAGATACGACTTGGCTTATTTAAAAATGGCTGCTGAATGGGGAAAACTCTCCTATTGTGAACGAAAAAAAGTAGGAGCCATCATAGTTAAAGACCGTATGATTATTTCCGATGGTTATAACGGTACTCCTACAGGTTTTGAAAATGCCTGTGAAGATGAAGAACATTACACCAAATGGTATGTGTTGCATGCCGAAGCCAATGCCATTTTAAAAGTTGCTGCCTCAACACAATCTTGTAAAGATGCCACATTGTATATTACTTTATCTCCATGTAAAGAGTGTAGCAAATTAATCCATCAAGCAGGAATTGTTCGTGTGGTTTATGCCGAAAAATACAAAGATACTAGTGGCATAGATTTTTTAGAAAAAGCAGGTGTGGAAGTGGAATACTTGAGTATAGGTTGATAACAACTGATTTTGATGAAATCTTTTTTTAAACTTTATTGGCCATTGGCAATTTTCGGAGCTCTTGCTTTGGGAATTTTGCTTGGATTGCAATTAAATACCATTTCCAACCCATTGGGTCAAAGTAAAACTACCCCTAAATATAAGCTCAATAAATTATTAGACTTTATTGAAAGAGAATATGTAGACTCTGTAAATACCGATTCTATTGTGGATGTTGCTGTAAGTGAAATTTTAGAAAAGCTTGATCCACATTCGGTATACATTTCAAAAAAAGAAATTGCTCAAGTAAACGAATCCATGAAAGGCAATTTTGTGGGAATAGGTGTGCAGTTTTATCGCTTAAAAGATACGGTAACTGTTACTAAAATAATTCCTGGTGGACCAAGTGAAGCAAAAGGAATCATGGCAGGTGATAGAATTTTAAGTGCCAATGGCAAGAATTTGTTTGGAAACAAAATTACCACCCAAGATATTTACAACGAATTAAGAGGGAAAGAAGGTACTTTGGTAACTTTAAAACTGTTCAGAAAAAAAGAGAACAAAACTTTTCAGGTAAAAATTAACAGAGGCATTGTCCCACTAAAAAGTGTGGAAGTAGCCTTAGAAATAGCACCAAAAATTGGCTATATCAAAGTCAGTAGATTTTCAGAAAGTACTTATGAAGAATTTCAAAAAGCATTGGTACAACTTACCAAAACACCAAAAGAAAGCATTGTAATTGATTTAAGAGACAATACTGGTGGGTATATGGACAAAGCCATCAAAATGGCAGATGAGTTTTTACCCGAAGGGGATTTGATTGTTTCTACCAAAACCAAAAACGGAAGAGAAGAAAAAAGCATTGCAACCTCAAAAGGTTTATTTGAAAAAGGAAAAGTAGTAGTGTTGATTAACGAGAATTCTGCTTCGGCAAGTGAAATTTTTGCAGGTGCTATTCAGGACAACGATCGTGGGGTGATTATTGGGAGACGTTCATTTGGAAAAGGTTTGGTACAACGCGATATGGAGATGGGAGATGGTAGCGTGGTTCGATTAACCATTGCAAAATATTATACCCCTTCCGGAAGATCCATTCAAAAGCCTTACCATTCTATAAACACCGAAGCTTATTTTAATGATTTTCAAGAACGCTTTCAGAAAGGAGAATTATACGAAAAAGATGCAATTGCTATAGCTGACAGTTTGAAATTTAAAACCAAAAAAGGGAAAATTGTATATGGAGGAGGAGGCATAGTGCCAGATGTTTTTGTTGGGTTAGACAAAAACCTCAATTCCCATAGTTTTTGGATGCTAGAACACCAAAGCTTTTTTGACCATTTGGCATTTTACATTTATGAAAAACACACCAATCCATTAGATGGTGTTGGTTATCAAAATTTATCCTCTTTTTTAAAATCTAACAATTACTTTTTAGTGGAGGTGAAAAGCTATTTAAATGAACAAGGCATAGACCCTAAGGTAATATTAGAATTAGATTTATGGAAAAAAAGTTTAGAAAAAGCAATGGTAAAGCAGTTATATGGTGACATGGTATTTTACCAACACGAATCAAAAATTGATCCTATGATTCAAGCTTCTATTCAATGGACAAATAATAAATCAAATAAATAATAAAGTAACTAACCTAAAAGATTAGTTACTTTATTATGCTGTTAATTCATTCGCATCAACCAAGAACGAACAGAAACCTCGTTTGCAATAATTTCTTTTAACTGGGCTATTGGCAAACGGTCTTGTTGCATGCTATCTCTATGTCGAAGAGTAACGGTTTGATCTTCTAATGTTTGATGGTCTACGGTAATACAAAATGGTGTTCCCAGAGCATCCTGTCTCCGATATCTTCTTCCAACCGCATCTTTTTCGTCATAAGCTACCTGAAAATCCCACTTTAAATCTTCTATAATCTGCTTGGCAACTTCTGGCAAACCATCTTTTTTAACCAATGGTAAAACAGCTGCTTTGGTAGGTGCTAACACCGATGGTAATTTTAATACTGTTCTTGTAGAACCATCTTCTAAAACTTCTTCTTGTAAAGCTTTTGAAAAAACAGCCAAAAACATACGATCTAAACCAACCGAAGTTTCTACCACGTATGGAACATAGCTTTTGTTTTCTTCAGGATCAAAATATTGTAATTTTTTACCGGAGAACTTTTCGTGGCTGCTTAAATCAAAATCGGTTCTGGAGTGAATTCCTTCTAATTCTTTAAATCCGAACGGGAAATTAAATTCAATATCGGCAGCTGCATTGGCATAATGTGCTAATTTTTCATGGTCGTGAAAACGGTAATTTTCAGCCCCTAAACCTAAGGATAAATGCCATTTTAAACGAGTTCCCTTCCAGTATTCATACCATTGCATTTCCGCTCCGGGTTTCACAAAAAACTGCATTTCCATTTGTTCAAATTCACGCATTCGGAAAATGAACTGTCGGGCTACAATTTCGTTTCTAAATGCCTTTCCGGTTTGTGCAATTCCGAATGGAATTTTCATTCTACCGGTTTTTTGCACGTTTAAAAAATTGACAAAAATTCCTTGTGCAGTTTCCGGACGCAAGTATAAATCCATGGCATTTTCTGCACTTGCCCCAAGTTTGGTTCCAAACATCAGGTTGAATTGACGAACTTCTGTCCAGTTTCTAGATCCTGATTCCGGACAAGCAATTTCTAACTCTTCAATCAATGCTTTTACATCTGCCAAATCACCAGTATCCAAGCCTTTGGCCATTCGCTCTAAAATAGCTTTCTTTCGGCTGTAATACTCTACTACTCTTGGATTGGTAGATACAAATTGAGCTTCGTCAAAAACATCTCCAAATCGAGATTTTGCTTTTTCAATTTCTTTTAAGGCTTTTTGATGTAATTTTTCGCAATAGTCTTCGATCAATACATCTGCACGGTATCTTTTTTTGGAATCTTTGTTATCAATCAAAGGGTCGTTAAAGGCATCTACGTGACCAGAAGCTTTCCATGTGGTTGGATGCATAAAAATTGCAGCATCTATCCCCACAATATTTTCGTGCATTTGCACCATCGATTTCCACCAATAGTCGCGAATATTTTTCTTTAATTCCACCCCGTTTTGTGCGTAATCATATACCGCACTCAACCCATCGTAAATTTCGCTAGAAGGGAAAATAAACCCATATTCTTTGGCATGCGAAATCACATTTTTAAATAAATCTTCTTGCTTTACTTTCATGTTGCAAAACTATAAAATTAAGAGGAAAGTTAAATCAATTACTTGAAATTTACCTAAACGAAAAAAGCACCACTTTCGTGATGCTTTTTGCTCCCCTTACAAACGAAAGATGCAGCTATAATGCGATGATTGAGTATTTGACAATCAGGAAACTAAAGGGTTAAACTTCGTGTTAAGTTGCAACAAGTCTATTTTTCATTTAACCCAATACCAAACCCAAACATTGCTGCGACCAATGCCAAGTGAATAATCAAAACTACCTTTTGCCACGTAGGTCTATCATTCCACTTTTGTTCCGTATCAAAAGGGTCAAAGGCCAATCCAATTCCAAGTGAAGCAGCAGCTTGCATATAATCTTTTGAAAATATCGCTTGATATAATCCTAATAGTAAAAATCCTATGTAAAGGAATTTGTTAAATGGTGTTTTCATTGAGTTAGCGTTTGATTTATTTCAAAATTAACCACGAACTACCTTCCGAAATTGTACTTTTAAGACACTACTTGATTTCCCAAATAATCTTATCTCCATCCACTTTGCTCGTAGACTTAAAAAAGTCATTAGGATTATGGTTGGTGATTTTTCTGAATTCTTTAATAAGATAAGACTGGTCATAAAAACCTTCGTCATAGGTTAATTCCGTCAAATTCTTCCATTGATTACTATTCAATTTATTGCTTATAGCACTCCTAAATCTAAAAATCCTTCGATATTCCACCGGGCTACAACCCATATGTTTTTGAAAATGTCTTTGAAATGTCTTTAGATTAAGACCTACCTTACTTGCAATTTCAGGTATGGAAATTTGCTCATTACTATTTTCTAATAGTGTCAATGAATTTTCAATATTGGCTAGTTCTTGATTGTCCCAAAATTGCGAAAGCAAAAATGATTCGATTTTACCTATATTATCAATTCCCGAAAATAAACTTTCTCCAAATTGACTCCATACATCATTCGTTAATTCTTGGGAAA
>CAZAHJ010000037.1:0-18718 GCA_964485115.1 uncultured Flavobacterium sp. | reverse complement strand
ATGTCACCGCCTTCTTCAACCCTTCATCAATCGATGAAGGGTTTTTTGTTTTAATTAGCGTTATTCCAAAAAATAAATGTTTTCAAATATTGTATCTTTGAAAAAATTATCAAATGTTTTTTTCTGTTGTTGTTCCGGTTTATAACAGACCTGATGAGTTATACGAACTTTTAAAAAGCTTGTCTAATCAAACAAAATCTGATTGTTTTGAAGTAATAGTTGTAGAAGATGGTTCCACTGTTTCGGCAGAAGAAGTGGTAAATACTTTTAAGCATCTTAATTTGCTGTATTTCTTTAAAGAGAATTCTGGTCCAGGTGATTCTAGAAACTTTGGAATGAAACATGCAAAAGGTGACTTTATTTTATTGTTTGATTCTGATTGTATTTTGCCCAATGATTATTTTGAGAAATTAGTACATCTTTTAAGAAATTATCCTTGTGATTTTTTTGGTGGTACAGACAAAGAGCTCCCTCAATTTTCGATGCTACAAAAAGCGATTAATTTTTCTATGACTTCTGTTTTAACTACAGGAGGAATTAGAGGACAAAGGATTTCAACTAATTTTCAACCAAGAAGTTTCAATATGGGTCTTACCAAAGAATGTTTTGAATTAAGTGGAGGGTTCTCTAATTTACATCCAGGAGAGGATCCAGAGTTAACGTTTAAACTATGGAAAAAGGAAAAGATTTCAAAGGGATTTCCAGATTTGTATGTGTATCATAAAAGAAGAATCAGCTGGAAAAAATTCTACCAGCAAATGAATAAATTCGGAAAAGCAAGACCAATTTTAGATTTAAAATACCCGGAATATGCTAAAACATTCTTTTGGTTTCCATCATTATTTATTATCGGAATTGATATAGCCATCATTGTAGCGTTATTCGGATATTTTGTTCCTATATATTTATATGTTTTTTATTTTTCATTGGTTGTATTGGAAGCTATTATTAAAACTAAATCCTTAGTAATGATTCCATATATTCTTGTAGCTCTTTTGATTCAAATGTATGCCTATGGTTTGGGTTTTTTGTGGTCAAAAATTCAATTAGTTTTCTATAAGAAAAAACCTGAAGTTGCTTTCCCTGAATTATTTTTTAAAATATCATGAGTTTATTAGTTGGAATCACAGGAGGAATAGGTAGCGGAAAATCTACCATAGCTAAATGGTTAGAGTTAAAAGGTTATCCAGTATTTTATGCAGATATGGAAGCTAAAAAAATATTATTTCAAGCAGAAACTATACAACACTTAGTAAATCAGTTTGGAGATGGAATTTTAGAAAACGGAAAACTTGATAAAATAAAATTAGGGAATTTAGTTTTTAACCAACCAGATAAATTACAACAATTAAACAAAATCATACATCCTTTGGTTGCTAAAGAGTTTTCTTACTGGGTACATCAGCATTTTGGATATTCCATTTTATTTAAAGAAGCAGCTATTTTATTTGAAACAGACGGTTATAAAAGTTTAGATTATAACATATTGGTTACAGCACCAAAACAAGTTCGCATACAACGTGTGATGCAAAGAGATGCATTAAGTAAACAAGAAGTTTTAAAACGAATAAAACAACAATTTCCGGATTCAGTCAAAAGAAAGTTAGCTGATTTTGTGATTTATAACGTTGAAAAAGAGAGAGCTCATAAAAAAGCTTTATCAATTCTTAAAAAATTAGAGAAAATTCAATCAAAAACTTAATTGTTAATCTTGGGTTAATTAATTAACAGTTTTAATGTTAAAATTTTAAGTTTGCTTCATGAATAAGTGGTGGTTTCGTACTCTTGTCTTTTTAATGAGTCTTTCTCTTATTGGCATTATTTCTATACAGTTTTACTGGTTTAAAAATACTTTGGAGGGAAATGCTGATCAATTTAAATTACAAGTTAAGCAAGTTTTAGGGAATGTTGCTGAACATTTGTATGAAAGAGAAGCCTTGTTTTTTTTAGACAGAATGAACGAGTTGGTGCAAGATGGAGTAGATGATAATCCAGAAAAAATGTTAGAGTTTGGATACTATCAAAGAAACACCCAAACCAACGAGACCATTATCTATTCAAATACCATTTTATCGGAAGATTTTATGCTTCCACTTACGTTCTTTGATAATCGTAAAGATTCTCTTCCTTTTAAAAACTTTACTTCTAAAAGACAATTGGAAGTGTATAATAGTTTATCACCCGATAAACAAAAAATGCAAAATAACATCCAGCCAGATATTCAAATCAAAAAGTCTAATAAATTAAAAATGTTAGATAAATTGAATTTTGAAATATCACTTAAAGATGTGATGTCAACCTGGCCAATTCAACGAAGAATCACCGTAGAGGAATTACAAAAAATATTGGATAATGAATTAAAAAATTATGGTGTAAAAACACCTTTTGAATTTGGGATTTATAGTAAAGGTTTGGCCACTAAAGTTCGTTCGGAAAATTTTACCATGGATAAAAACAATACCTATAGTATTCCAATATTTACGGATAATGAAGGTGCAACTCCATATAATTTATACATTACTTTTCCGGAAAAGCGAAAGTTTTTATTATCAGAAGTGTTAGGAATCACCATGCTCTCGTTGTTGTTTACTTTGATAATCATTTTAGCATATGCTAATGCATTGAATCAATTGTTTAAGCAAAAGCAGATTTCGGAAATCAAAACAGATTTTATCAACAACATGACACATGAATTTAAAACGCCTATTGCCACCATTAATTTGGCTTTAGATGCCATAAAAAATCCCAAGGTTATTCAGAATACCGAAAAAGTACATCAGTATTTGCAAATGATTAAGGATGAAAATAAGCGAATGCATGCACAAGTTGAAAACGTGTTGCGAATTTCTAAATTAGAGAAAAATGAAATAGATATTCGCAAAACGCCACAAGATGTTCATGAGTTATTGCAAGATGCGATGGATCATGTACAACTGATTTTAGCAGATAAAGAAGGGGAAATGGAAACTAATTTAAGTGCTTCCAAAACTACAGCATTGTTAAATGACATGCATTTTACCAATGTTTTTGTAAACATCATGGAAAATGCTATTAAGTATTCAAACGAAGCACCTTTGGTAAAAGTAGCCACTGAAAATATCAAAGATTTTATCTTGGTAAAAATTCAAGATAATGGCATTGGGATGAGTAAGCAAGTACAGAAAAAAATATTTGACAAATTTTATCGTGAGCATACCGGAGATGTACACAATGTAAAAGGGCACGGACTTGGTTTGGCATATGTTAAAAAAATGATTGATTTACATCAATGCGAAATTTTTGTTGAGAGCGAAAAAGGCAAAGGAAGCACCTTTACGATTAAAATACCTATTGTAAACTAGTAATATAAAATATTATGGAAACTGAAAACAGAAAAATTTTATTGGTAGAAGATGATCCAAATTTTGGAAGCATTTTAAAAGATTATTTAATCTTAAATGATTTTGAAGTAACCTTAGCCAAAAACGGCATGGAAGGCTTTGAAAAATTTAAAAAAGACAACTTTGATTTGTGTATTTTAGATGTAATGATGCCTTACAAAGATGGTTTTACTTTGGCAAAGGAAATTAGAGAGAAAAACAAAGAAGTTCCTTTGATTTTCTTAACTGCCAAAACCATGAAAGAAGACATCTTAAAAGGATACAAAGTTGGTGCGGATGACTATTTAAACAAGCCATTTGATTCAGAAGTGTTGTTGATGAAAATCAAAACCATTTTGTCAAGAAAAGCTTCTGAAACCAAAGTAGAAGACAACAGATTTGAGTTTACCATAGGTAAGTTTCATTTTAATTCCAAGTTACGTTATTTAACTTTTGAAAACGAAGAACCTATCAAATTATCTCCAAAAGAAAACGAATTATTAAAGTTATTAGCAGTGCATGAAAACGATGTGATGAAACGTGAATTGGCATTGACCAGAATTTGGAGAGATGACAATTATTTTACCTCTAGAAGTATGGACGTGTACATTGCAAAATTGCGTAAGTACTTGAAAAAAGATGAGGATGTGGAAATTTTAAACATCCACGGAGATGGATTCCGTTTGGCAATTAAAAACAGTAGTTTGATTTAATAAAAAAGTGCTCCCAAGTGGAGCATTTTTTTTGATATTATATTTCGAATTTCATCCAAAATCTCAATTCATCGTGATGGGTAATTTTGAATTGATTTTCATTTTGGTGTATCGTTAAAACTTCATTTAAAATGGACTCTTTTGCGAATTGCACATGAATTTTTTTCAATGGTTTTCTATTTTTACTTTGTTGAAATATATCCATACACCACTTGATGTATTGAATGTTATTCACGTGGCCAACAAAATCTAAATGCTCGCTGTTAACTGTTATCGTATGAATTTCTTCCCATTCATTTGAGCCGATTCTTTCATAAGTGATTTTTTTAATTGGTAATGTATGTTCTAAAAACTGTGCACCGTGCACTTTTAACGATTCCAATTTTCTATTTTGGGTATTCATTACCAACCAAAGGGTGTGTAACTCAATGCAGAGTGATTCATCCACATAAACTTCAAATAATCGCAACGATATGGCATGATACATTTCCTGTACCCATGTTTTGATTTTAATGGTTTCATCCCGAAAAGGCAATCGATGCACGTGCATTTGCCACTGATACAAAACCCATGCTTGGTTCAGTTTTTCCAATACTTCAAAGTTAACATTACCTATACTGGCATGTTCGCTTGCTGTTTTTTCAATCCACTCCAATAAAATATCTAAACGCAAGAAACCTTCGTTGGTAGTGGCATCTTGAGTTATTATAAATGAAGTATGATGAATTGGATCAAACAACATGTTGAAATTCTTCTATTTTTAGCTCCATTTTGTGGAGAATCGATTTCAAATCTTCCGCACAATCTACCCATATAGTATCGGTTTCTTTTTTAAACCAGGTCAATTGTCTTTTAGCAAACCTTCTGGTGTTTTGTTTGATTTGTTCAATGGCTTCTTCTATAGAGCATTTTTCATTAAAATAGGCAAATAATTCTTGATAACCTACTGTTTGTAAGGCATTGTTTGATTGGTAGGGAATCAAGTTTTTTACTTCTTCTAACAATCCGCTTTCCATCATGATATCAACCCTTTGGTTAATTCTTTGATAAATTACTTCTCTCGGTGCTTGGATACCTAAATAAATCACATTAAAATTTCTTTGCAAAGATTTTTTACCTAGAAATGAAGAATAAGGTTTTCCGGCTCCCAAACACACTTCTACAAATCTTTTCATTCTTTGTGGATTTTGTAGAGTTTGTGGGTTGTTTTCTGCGATGAAATTAAAGTAGGTGGGGTCTAAAGTTTTTAATTTTTCATGTAAGAAAGCAATTCCTTTTTCATCGTATTCCTTGTTGATTTGATTTCTTACAGTAGCATCTATCTCCGGAAAATCATCTAAACCTTTGGTTACTGCATTTACATACAAACCCGAACCACCAACTAAAATTTGAACTCGATTTTTTTGAAATAATTCTGACAAAATAGCTAAAGCTTCTACTTCGTATTTTCCAACATTATAGTTTTCAAAAACGCTTTTGTTTTGAATAAAATGATGCGGAGCTTTTGCCAATTCATTTTCTGACGGAACAGCAGTACCAATGTTCATTTCTTTAAAAAATTGTCGGCTATCTGCTGAAATTATCTCACATCCAAAGTGCTTGGCTAATTCAATTGCCAAAGAAGTTTTTCCAATTGCAGTTGGTCCAACTACACAAATTAAAGTATTGGTGTGTTTCATAGTGCAGCTCCACATTGTTGACAATATTTTGCATGATCTACATGCTCAGTATTGGCACATTCAATACAAACCTTTTCTTGGTTAACTATCGGATTTAATTTGCTTTTAAGTTGACTAAATTCTGCGGTTACAATTCCGGTTGGCACTGCAATAATTCCATAACCCATAATCATTACAATAGAAGCTATAAATCTCCCCAATGGGGTAACAGGAGTAATGTCTCCAAACCCAACAGTGGTTAAAGTTACAATACACCAATAAATCCCGGCAGGAATGCTATCAAAACCACTTTTTTCACCTTCTACCATGTACATTATAGCACCAATAATTACGGTAGAAATAATCATGAAATATATAAAAATGATGATTTTTGCTCTACTAGCTATCATCGCATCTTTTAAGTGAGAAGATTGATGTAAAAACAATGGATGATTAACGATTTTAAAAAGTCGTAGCAAACGCAATACTCTAATGATAGCAAATGCGTGAGAAACCCCAAAGAAACTCTCTAAATACATAGGTAAAAGAGCCATCAAGTCAATAATCCCAAAAAAGCTAAATATATATTTTTGTGGCTTGTCTAAACTAATGATTCTTAAAAGGTATTCTAAAGTAAAAAAAACAGTAATTGCCCATTCAAGAGAGATCAACAAAGAGTGATGCTGTCTGTCGATGCTTTTAACGGTTTCCAACATCAATAAAATTACAGAGGCAAGTATTAAAAAAAGTAAAACCAAGTCAAACAATCTGCCGTAAAATGTGTTGGTGCCATAAATGATCATCCTGGCTTTCTGACGGAATAATTCCCAATAACTTTTACTAGTTTCCATATATCAAAGATACATTTTTTTCTAAAGAATAAAATGGATTTGACTTTGGGTAAATTGTTTTAAAACTGTTGAAAACTCAGAAAAATGTTAATAACTTAACCAATTTGAAGGGCTAATTTCTAGGTAAAAACAAACGGTTTTAGTATGTTTGCGTGTTACTCAAAACAGAAGAAAATATTAAATATTTATGAGCGAAGAAATTAAGAAAAATCAATATTCGGCAGATAGTATTCAGGCATTAGAAGGAATGGAACACGTAAGAATGCGACCTTCCATGTATATTGGTGATACAGGGGTAAGAGGTTTGCATCATTTGGTGTATGAAGTGGTAGATAACTCTATTGATGAGGCACTTGCCGGGCATTGCAACAATATTCAAGTTTTTATCAAAGAAGATAATTCTATTTCTGTAGAAGATAACGGAAGAGGTATTCCGGTTGACATCCATAAAAAAGAAGGTGTTTCTGCTTTAGAAGTAGTAATGACCAAGATTGGAGCAGGTGGAAAGTTTGACAAAGATTCCTATAAAGTTTCCGGAGGTTTGCACGGGGTAGGGGTATCATGTGTAAATGCATTGTCCAACCATTTACATGCTATAGTGTATCGCGATGGAAAAGTATATGAGCAAGAATATGAAAGAGGAAAAGCTTTGTATCCGGTAAAACAAACCGGAACCTCTGACAAAAGAGGAACCAAGGTGACATTTAAGCCAGATGCAACTATTTTTACGCAGACTTTAGAATATTCTTACGATACCTTGGCTGCAAGAATGCGTGAATTGGCCTTTTTGAATAAAGGAATCACGATTACATTAACTGACTTGAGAAGAAGTAATGATGATGGTACTCCGGTTTCAGAAGTATTTCATTCCAAAGAAGGTTTAAAAGAGTTTGTTAAATTTTTAGATGGCAATCGTTTGCAAATTATTGGAGACGTCATCCATATGGAAAATGAAAAGGGTGAAATCCCTGTAGAAGTTGCTTTGATTTACAACGATAGTTATTCAGAGAACATCTTTTCTTATGTTAACAACATCAACACCCACGAGGGAGGAACTCACTTACAGGGTTTCCGTATGGGGTTGACTAGAACGTTAAAGAAATACGCAGATAATTCCGGTTTGTTAGAAAAATTAAAGTTCGAAATTACCGGGGATGATTTTCGTGAAGGTTTAACAGCTATTATTTCAGTAAAAGTTGCAGAGCCTCAGTTTGAAGGACAAACCAAAACCAAATTAGGAAATCGTGAAGTTGTTTCACCGGTAAGTCAGGCTGTTTCAGAAATGCTAGAGAATTATTTGGAAGAAAACCCAAATGATGCCAAAATAATTGTGCAAAAAGTCATCTTAGCTGCACAAGCACGTCATGCTGCCAAAAAAGCACGTGAAATGGTGCAAAGAAAAACTGTTTTAGGTGGTGGTGGTTTGCCGGGTAAACTTTCAGACTGCTCTGAACAAGATCCTGAAAAATGTGAAATTTTCTTAGTGGAGGGAGATTCTGCAGGTGGAACTGCAAAACAAGGAAGAGATAGAGCATTTCAGGCAATTTTACCATTAAGAGGTAAGATTTTGAATGTAGAAAAAGCCATGCACCATAAAGTATTTGAAAACGAAGAAATTAAAAATATTTTCACGGCTTTAGGAGTAACCATTGGAACTGCGGAGGACAGCAAAGCTTTAAATTTAGAAAAACTTAGATATCATAAAGTAGTTATTATGTGTGATGCTGATGTGGATGGTAGTCATATTTCCACTTTGATTTTAACATTCTTCTTCCGATTTATGAAAGAGTTGATTGAAAACGGTCACGTTTACATAGCAACTCCACCTTTGTATATGGTGAAAAAAGGAAATAAAAAAGAGTATGCTTGGAACGATGACCAACGTGACAGAGCGGTTCAACAAATGGGTGGTGGAGCATCTATTCAACGTTACAAAGGTTTGGGAGAGATGAATGCGGAGCAATTATGGGAAACCACTTTAAATCCGGAATTCAGAACTTTACGACAAGTAACCATTGATAGTTTAACAGAAGCAGATAGAATTTTCTCGATGTTAATGGGAGACGAAGTTCCGCCTAGAAGAGAATTTATAGAGAAAAATGCTGTTTATGCAAAAATTGATGCATAAATTTTGCTTATCGTTTTTGTTGATATTACCAGTTTTTGGTCAAGAGTTAATCAATTCAGAACAATCTGCTGCTTTGTTAAACGACTTAACTTGGTATTCCAAACAATATATCGAGCCTGCATCGGAGTCTATTATTTACCAAGCAGCTTCTGCTTGGATGATTTCTCCTAAAAAACGAGACGCTTGGAAGTTTACATTGGGTTTGCAAAACAACTTGTTTGTGGTGCCCGGTAAGAATCGTAATTTTTCTGTGCAAAACAGCGATTTTGAATTTTTTGAAATCGAAGGAGTAAACAACAACAATCCAGTGTCTGTACCAACAGTACTCGGAATCAAATCTCCCTACTATTTGGTAGGAGATATTGAAGTGAATGGAGACCCACAAACCATAAGTTTACGAATGGATGGAGTGAACCAAGAAATCATTTATTATCCTTATTTACATGGCAATTTATCTTTACCATTAGGGTTTGAATTACATGTAAAGTATTCATTTAAAAATCGTTTAAAGCGTGGAGAATACCAAGTATATGGCATAGGTTTACAATACAATATCAGTCAGCATTTTGCAAATAACAATGGTTTTAATTTGGCTGTTTTAGGTGCTTATAACAATGAAATAATCAATGTAGATTTTGTTCAAAGTTATCGTAGTCAAATTGATATAGGTTTGCGAACATATAATACAAAAGCCCAAGGATATCAATTGCAATTAGCTGGTTCTAAAGAGTTTGGTAATTGGGAATTGATTGGAGGAGTGGTGTGGAATAAAAGCTTTTTAAAACATTATTTTGATGGAGTTCCTGCAGATATTCAAGGAGTTTCCATAGATTTAATGCCAATTTTTAACAGTAAAGTAGAGGAGTTTAAAAAGGAGCAAATTTTGTGGATGGGAGAAATGAGTGCCAGATATTCTTTTGCCAAAAAATGGCATGCACAAACTACCTTTTCATTTGGCAGATTATTCAACTCAAACCTTGGTATTCAGTACGATTTTATGTAATTTTGTACAAATTCAAAAATAACCCTTTTAATATTTTTATATCATGAAAGTTACGATAGTTGGTGCAGGAAATGTAGGTGCAACCTGTGCAGATGTAATTTCCTACAGAGGAATTGCAAGTGAAGTAGTTTTGTTAGACATCAAAGAAGGTTTTGCTGAAGGAAAAGCATTAGATATTTCGCAATGTGCCACCACCACCGGATTCAACACTAAAATTTCTGGTACTACCAATGATTATGCAAAAACTGCAGGAAGTAGTGTGGTAGTAATCACATCAGGAATTCCAAGAAAACCTGGGATGACTCGTGAGGAATTGATCGGAATTAATGCAGGAATTGTAAAGAATGTTGCCGAAAATATTTTAGCTCATTCTCCAAATGCAATCATTGTAGTGGTATCTAATCCAATGGATACGATGACTTACTTAGCATTAAAAGCAACCGGATTACCTAAAAACAGAATTATTGGTATGGGTGGTGCTTTGGATAGTTCACGTTTTAAAACTTACTTATCTCAGGCATTGAACAAGCCGGCAAATGATATTCATGCCATGGTTATTGGTGGACATGGAGATACCACCATGATTCCGTTAACCAGATTGGCTGCTTATAACGGAGTGCCAGTTTCCGAGTTTTTATCAGAAGAACAATTGGCAAAAGTTGCTGCAGATACCATGGTAGGTGGAGCTACTTTAACTGGTTTATTAGGGACTTCTGCTTGGTATGCACCGGGAGCATCAGTAGCATTTTTAGTGGATAGTATTCTAAACGACCAAAAAAGAATGATTCCTTGTTCAGTTTTGTTAGAGGGAGAATATGGTCAGTCTGATATCTGTATTGGAGTACCATGCATCATCGGTAAAAATGGCTTAGAACAAATAGTAGAAATTGATTTAAACGATGCAGAAAAAGCATTATTTGCCAAAAGTGCAGATGCTGTAAGAAGCATGAATAATGTTTTGGAAAGTGTCTTATAAAATATTTTAATTTGATTTATTATGATTGTTGAGAATCCTCTACTTTTTGAGGTTTTTCAACAATCTTTTTTTGAATGCCACATTTTTATAAATTAATTGGTAAATCCTATTCATAATTTTATATTTGCACGTTTTTAACCAACCAAATTCAATAAGAATTAATTAAAATAGAGAATAATGCAGAACAAAGGACTCGTTAAGTTTTTTGCAATTTTAATTGCTCTGGTAAGTATTTACCAACTTTCCTTTACGTTTATTGGAAACAAAGTAAAAGAAGATGCAAAAGCTTTTGCTAATGGCGATAGCCAACTAGAATTAAAGTATTTAGACTCCATCGGAAAGGAAAAAGTTTTTTTAGAATACTTTACTTTTAATGAAGTACAAGACAAACAAATTAAAAAAGGTTTGGACTTAGAAGGAGGGATTAACGTTATCCTTCAAATTTCTGTAAAGGACATTTTAAAAGGTTTATCTAACAATTCACAAGATCCAACTTTTAATAAAGCTTTAGAAACTGCTACCAAAACCCAGCAAGGAAATGAAGCATACATTGATGCTTTCTTTCGTTCTTTTAAAGAAGAATCAAAAGGTGCAGTAAAGTTAGCTTCTCCTGATTTGTTTACTAATAAAATCATGGGAGATGAAATCAACTTTAAAATGACAGATGCCCAAGTTGAGCAAGTGTTAAGAAGAAAAGTAGACGAATCGGTAGTTTCTGCATTTGAAGTATTGCGTAAGCGTATTGACAAATTTGGAGTTACCCAACCAAATATTCAACAATTAGGAAATACAGGAAGAATTTTAGTAGAATTACCAGGAGCTAAAGATGTTGACCGTATCAAGAAATTGTTGCAAAGTACTGCACAATTAGAGTTTTGGGAAACTTTTAAAATTGAAGAAGTTGGTGGTTATTTACAACAAGTAAACGATGCATTAAAAGCTACAGAAAACACCAAATTAGCAGTTACCGAAGTTGCTAAATCAGATTTAGATACTTTATTGGTTGACAAAAAGAAAGATAGTGCATCGGTTGCAAAAAATCCAATTTTCGACAAAATGATTTCTTTTGGTGGAGGTGGAGTAGTAGGTGTTTTTGCACCAAAAGATACAGCAACTATCGGAGGTTATTTAAGAAGAGACAACATTGTTGCAATGCGTCCGGCAGAATTGCGTTATGCAAAATTCGTTTGGGGAAAACCAACCACCATTGAAAACGATAAGAAAGAAAAAATTGATGCAGTTGAATTGTATGCATTAAGAGGAAATAGAGAAAATTTAGCTCCATTAAGTGGTGGTGTAATTACCGATGCTCAAGCAAGTTTTGACCAATTAAATCGTCCGGCTGTTACCATGCAAATGAATGGAGAGGGAGCGAGAAAATGGGAAGAGTTAACCGGAAGAGCTTACCAACAAAAAACCAATATTGCTATTGTTTTAGATAACGTAGTGTATTCTGCTCCCGGGGTATCTACCGGAGCTATTGCAGGTGGTAGATCTGAAATTACAGGTACATTTACTGTAGAGGAAACTGCGGATTTATCTAACGTGTTGAAAGCAGGTAAATTACCGGCAGCAGCTGATATAGTTCAATCGGATGTGGTTGGGCCATCTTTAGGTCAAGAAGCCATTGACAATGGGATGTTGTCTTTCTTAATAGGTATGTTAGCTGTAGTTTTATGGATGATTTTATATTACGGCAAGGCTGGTGTAGTGGCTAATATTTCATTGTTGGTAAACATTTTGTTTATCTTCGGAATTTTAGCAAGTTTAGGTGCTGTTTTAACCTTACCAGGTATTGCAGGTATTGTACTTACTATTGGTATGGCAGTGGATGCTAACGTAATTATTTACGAAAGAAGTAAAGAAGAATTAAAATCAGGAAAATCATTAACGGAAGCAATAAATGATGCTTTTACTTGGAAAGGAGCTCTTTCTTCAATTTTTGATTCTAACATTACAACTGCATTAACTGCTTTGATTTTATTAGTATTCGGTACTGGTCCTATTAAAGGTTTTGCAACTACCTTGTTAATTGGTATTGGTACCTCTTTATTCACTTCCATTTTTATCACAAGAATTTTATTAGACTGGATTTCATCTAGTAAGCATAATATTACTTTCGACACACCAATGTCTAAAAACTGGTTCCAAAACTTAAGTTTTGACTTTTTAGCTAAAAAGAAAGTTGCCTATGCAGTTTCTGCAGTTTTGCTAATTGCTAGTATAGGTTCGTTAGCTGTACAAGGTTTAAACTATGGAGTAGATTTTGAAGGAGGTAGAACTTTTCAGGTTCGTTTTGATAAAAAAGTTATTGCAAGTGAAATTTCTTCTGAATTAACCAATGCTTTTGGAACTACTGTGGAAGCAAAAACTTTTGGTACTGATAATCAATTAAAAATAACTACAAAATATAAGGTTAAAGAAGAGGGTGAAGGTGTTGATAAAGAAGTAAATGAATTGTTATTTAAAGGTTTACAAAGGTTTTTACCAGCTAATACCACTTACGAAAAATTTATTACCAATGAAGATGGTAAACAATTTGGTTTGTTACAATCTACTAAAGTAGGTCCAACAATTGCAGCTGACATTAAAACAGATTCTATATATGCAGTATTAGGTTCTTTACTTGTTGTATTCTTATACTTATTAATTAGTTTCCGTAAATGGCAATTTGGTTTGGGAGCAGTAGCTGCAGTAGCACATGATGTGATTATTGTTTTAGGAATTTACTCAATCTTTTGGAAGTTCCTACCATTTAATATGGAAATTGACCAAGCATTTATTGCGGCTATCTTAACGGTAATTGGTTATTCCTTAAATGATACTGTAATTGTTTTTGATAGAGTTAGAGAATATTTGGATTATAGATCTTCTACTGATTTCAAAGGTTTGGTAAATAAGGCTTTGAACACTACATTAAGTAGAACAATCAATACATCTTTAACCACTTTAATTGTATTAATTGCAATTTTTGTTCTAGGAGGGGAAACCATTCGTGGATTTGTATTTGCAATATTAGTTGGTATCTTGGTTGGTACTTATTCTTCTTTGTTTATTGCAACTCCGGTAATGACGGATTCTTTATCTGAAAAAGAAGCTTTAAAAATGGCTATGGATAGCAAGGAAAATGCATAATTCTATTGAATATTAAACTAAAAGGGAGACAATTTGCCTCCCTTTTTTTGTGTATTTAATTTGAAAAAAAATCCAAGGATAACGAATTAACGCAATATCTTAACTTGGTTTTGGTAGGGCCATCGTCAAACACATGCCCTAAGTGTCCGTTGCAATTGGCACAAACAATTTCAGTTCGAATCATGCCATGAGATCGATCTTGTACATAGGAAATTGTTCCCGGAATACAATCGTCAAAGGAAGGCCAACCACAACCGGATTCAAATTTTTGATCGTGATAAAACAATTCTGTTTTACATCCAGCACAAACATAAGTGCCTTTTTCAAAGTGCAAGTTGTACTTTCCGGTAAAAGGATATTCGGTGCCTTTTTGTCTTAAAATACGATATTGCTCAGCTGATAAATGTTTTTTCCAATCTTCTTCAGTCCAATCTTGATAGTTCATTTACTTTTCTTTAGTAGTTTCTGGAATAAATTCGATAGATACAGAATTGGTGCAAAATCTCTTTCCGGTGGTTTCTTGCGGACCATCATCAAAAACATGGCCCAAGTGTCCACCACATTTGGCACACAAAACTTCTGTTCTTGTCATCCCAAAACTATAATCAGCTTCATAAACTACAGCTCCTTTGATGGCTTTGTCAAAAGAAGGCCAACCACAATCGGATTCAAATTTGGTAGTTGATTCAAATAAAGGTGTTTTACATCCTGCACAAACATAAGTGCCTTTTTCAAAATGATTCCAATAGGCACCTGTAAATGCTCTTTCCGTTCCTTTTTTACGAAGCACTTCAAATTGTTCAGGAGATAGTTCTTGTTTCCATTCCTCATCAGTTTTTTGCACTTCAAAGTTTTGATATTTCTTTTTTTGTGCTTCGCAACCAAATGTTGTCAAGATTGCTATAACTAAAATGCCAATTCTTTTCATCTTTTTTAGTAAATGTAGATAAAAATGATTGCTAAGAATTACTTACAAAAGTTAATATTATGTCAATGACCTGTTTGTCACCTAAAATTTTTCGGTGTCCTAAGCCTTTGGTTTCATTCCATTTGCTATTTTTCAAATGTTTTGCAATGTGTTTTCCTGCCTCTACAGAAACATCGTGATCATTTAGATCGTGTATAACCAAAGCCGGAATGTTTACTTTTTGAGCTGCTTTGTAAGCATCATAATTGCTCATAGGTTCGTTAAATTTTTTTTCAAACTGTTCTTGTAATTTAACAGCTATCTTCATGCTCAAGCCAACTTTAAAAACAAAGTCATATACAATGTCTTCAATTTTATCACCACTACCAATCAAAACGATTTTATTGGTTTTACTTCCTCTTGCCAAAGCATTAAGTATGGACATACTTCCTAAAGAGTGTCCAACCATCAAATCAAAGGAGCCGTAAATACCCTCTAAGTGTTGGATGGAAGCAATAAATTCTGTCATAATAGTTTGTTTGCCCGGTGCAAAACCATGGGCTGGAGCATCAAAACTATACACATTAAAATTCTTTTCTAAAAGTGCTTCCCCAATTTTTACAAGTTGAGTACCTCTGCCCGACCAACCATGCACCATTAGCACGTTAGGGTATGTATTGTTTATTACGTGTTCATACACTACAATTTCCTTTTGGATGGTTGGAACTTTTATTTTTTTTCTGTTAGATGTTTCGTACCAATGTATTTCTCTTTTGGGGAGTTTGTATTTGATAGGAGTAGTAAATAATTTAACTGCGAAAGAAGTTGCTAGTTTTTGGGATATTTTCTCTAAAATTTGAGCTGTAGTTCGAATAAATTTTGGAACTTCCGATTGATACTTTTTCTTGATTTTAGCCACTGTAATAAAATCTTATAAAACAATAATTATTTAATAATAAAAATTTTTTAATGAAGAAATCCAAAATTAATCTTTCAAGCGTACTGTAGTATTGTTTTTTGTTTAAATTTAAATCATATTTAGTAATTAAACTAAATTTTTTAAAAACGCAGTTCTAATTAAAGCTTTTTGTCTACAAAATTGCTTCAAAAAAAACTTTTTGCATGAATAAACAATTACTGTCTTTTAGTTTATTTACCGATTTTGACATCCAATTGTTTCAGGCAGGGAAGCATTATCAATTATACGAAAAGTTTGGTGCACACTTGGTTGAGGTAGATGGAGTAAAAGGAGTTTATTTTGCTGTGTGGGCTCCCTCGGCCAAATCGGTTTCTGTGATTGGTGATTTTAATTACTGGATCCAAGGAGCTCATTTATTAAACGTGCGTTGGGATGGTTCCGGTATTTGGGAAGGATTTATTCCCGGAGTTGATAAAGGAGTAAAATACAAATACAAAATTCAATCGCATCATAGTGGGGTAATTAATGAAAAAGCAGATCCATTTGCTTTTTATTGCGAAACTCCACCAAATACTGCTTCTGTTATTTGGGACCATGCCTATACTTGGAAAGACGATGCATGGATGGAAAAGCGTATAGAATATAATGCATTAAACAAACCATTTTCTGTTTATGAAGTGCATTTAGGCTCTTGGAAAAGAAATGTGGAAGAAAATAGGTCGTTATCCTATGTAGAGCATGCAAAAGATTTGGTGAATTATGTAAAGGAAATGGGTTTTACCCATGTAGAGTTTATGCCCATCATGGAATATCCTTACGATCCATCTTGGGGATACCAATTGGTGGGATATTTTGCACCAACATCACGATTTGGCAAGCCACAAGACTTTATGTATTTGGTAGATGCTTTTCACCAAGCAGGCATCGGAGTCATTTTAGATTGGGTGCCTTCTCACTTTCCGGAAGATGCACATGGTTTAGGCTATTTTGATGGTTCTAGCTTGTACGAGCATCCCGACAGAAGAAAAGGATACCACCCCGACTGGAAAAGTTTGGTGTTTAATTATGGCAGAAACGAAGTGCGTTCTTTTTTAATTAGCAATGCCATTTTTTGGTTGCAAAAGTTTCATGCCGATGGATTAAGAGTTGATGCAGTGGCATCGATGTTGTACTTGGATTATTCAAGAAAAGATGGAGAGTGGGAACAAAATGTATTTGGAGGAAGAGAAAACTTAGATACCATAAGTTTTTTGAAAGATTTTAATCATGCAGTTTATAACATGAATGAAGGTGTACAAACCATAGCTGAAGAAAGTACCTCTTTTCCGATGGTGTCTCGTCCAACTGATATTGGTGGTCTTGGCTTTGGCATGAAATGGATGATGGGTTGGATGCACGATACCTTGGAATATTTTAAAAAAGAACCTATTTACAGAAAGTACCACCAAAACCAAATCACTTTTTCATTGACTTATGCATTTTCCGAAAACTTTATGTTGCCGCTCTCACATGATGAGGTAGTACATGGCAAAAAATCCATTTTAGGAAGAATGCCCGGGGACGAATGGCAAAAATTTGCCAATGTACGATTGTTATATGGTTATATGTTTACCCATCCAGGTACAAAATTGCTATTTATGGGAGCAGAGTTTGGTCAATTAGCAGAATGGAAGTTTGATGGAAGTTTAGATTGGCATCTTACCCAAAATGGATACCATCATGGAATTCAAAAATGCATCCAAGCATTAAATTTAATGTATAAGTCTTATCCGGCTCTGCATGAAAACCAATTTACCGGAGATGGCTTTGAGTGGATTGAATACAACGATACCCAAAATAGTGTATTGAGTTTTATAAGAAAGTCGAAAAAAGAAACATTGGTGGTAGTTTGTAATTTTACCCCTATGGTTTCAGAAAACTATAGAATAGGATTGCCTGCAAAAGGTAAGTTAAAAGAAATATTCAATTCTGATCAAATTGAATTTGGTGGCAGTGGGGTGAACAACGAAAAAATAATCCAATCTGAAATCAAACCTTGGAACCACAAACAGCACTCTGCAGAAATTAAAATTGCACCATTAGCAACTATTGTTTTTAAGTTGGATTAATCAGCAAAAAATTATACCAAAAAAAACATTTTATTAAGAAAGTTTTATATTTTTACGAAAGATATTTAAATTTTTTCTTAATATGGAACAACTTTACACTAATCTTGGTGTGTCTTCCACGAATACAATTTCTAGGCAGACGAATGGTTACTCAAGCAAAATGCAATTCAGTAGATGGCTATCTATGGGTTGCATTTTGTTTTTGGTATTGATTTTTGGGCATAATTTATTTGCTCAAAACATCAATAATTACACTTTCTCCTTTTCTAATACTGCTTCGCTGGAAGACATGTCTTCTGGAACTACCTCCCTTTTAATAGGTAATTTTGATGATACTGCAACAACAGTACAAGCAATTGGATTTGATTTTTACTTTATGGGAATCAAATACACCCACTACAGTGTAAATTCTAATGGGCAAGTTAGATTGCATGTAAATGCAAGTGCGACTCCTATTTCAGGTTCTAATATTACTACCTACACAGCTTCTACAGTAACTTTAGCACCAATGGCAGGTGATAATGAAGTAAATGGAGGGATTAGAGTGAAGGCAATCGGAACTGCACCAAATAGAAAATTAGTAATTGAGTGGGTTGAATTTTATGTGCAATATGAAAATATTACTAATGCTGGTAATATGCAGTTGTGGTTGAATGAAACAACAGGTAGGATAGATTATGTTTATGGAGATTTGTATAACTCTACTACAAGTAACCAATCAAGATCTATTTTTATTTCGGCAGGAAATACAGCTACTACAGCAGGTCACGTAATAATTGGAGCTACACCAACTTTTACCGCTGCAGCAAGTCCTGTTACCAATACTATTCCAGCTAGTACATCTGTTACTGGAGGAATAGCAACACCACTAGTGCCTAATCTAGGGTCAAGTTCACATGGTTCAAGATGGATGTACTCATTTACGCCTGTAAACACTTCAGTTACAGGAAATCTTATTAAT
>CAZAHJ010000036.1:0-19059 GCA_964485115.1 uncultured Flavobacterium sp. | reverse complement strand
GGAAATGGAACTAAAAGGTGATGTAATGACTTTTTACGCAAAAACACAAAATGAATGGCGAGAATGGTTGGAGAAAAATCACCTATCTGAAAAATCCATTTGGTTAATCATCTTTAAAAAAGAAAGTGAAATTCCCAGTGTTTATTATACTGATGCTGTGGATGAAGCAATTTGTTTTGGTTGGATAGATAGTAAACCAAATAAAAGAGATGACAAAAGTTATTATCAATTTTTTGCAAAACGAAATCCTAAAAGTAATTGGAGTAAGGTAAACAAAGAGAAAGTAGAAAGATTACTAAAAGAAGGGAAAATAACAAAAGCAGGTCTAGAAGTTATAGAAAATGCAAAGCTAAATGGCACTTGGACAGCATTAGATAAAGTTGAAGAAATCAACATTCCCATAGATTTACTTAGTGCATTTAATGATAACAAAATAGCATTTGAGCATTTTGATAAATTCCCCCGTTCATCAAAACGAAATATTTTAGAGTGGATTTTGAATGCAAAACGACCCGAAACAAGGGTTGCAAGAATTAATGAAACAGTGAGACTTGCAAGCCAGAACATAAAAGCAAATCATTATAGAAAATGACAATGTAAAGCTGGAAACTCAAAAAGACTGTATGAATGGAGAGGGTTGCGATATTCTTTAAATGTTACTACTAAATTCATGCTGAAAGCTATCAGGTTTGTGTATCACATCAACTTTATTACTAAAAATCTCTGCTTTCTCAAAGCTTCAAAACATTATGGCTAATTTAAAATTATAGAATATTTAAAAATAAAAACAAGCAAAAACCTCTATTTTGATTATTGCTTAAAAGTATAACATAAGTTCGATTTAAAAATCGAATTGAAGCTAAAATTTAAATACCGTATGTGTTTGAGTACCTTGTAAAATAGGTAAAATTTGTTTTAAGAATAAAGGGGTTTAAAATTTTGCACGATAGTTATCTTGTCATAAAATTAAAAGATAAAAAATATTTACAAATAATTTAATGGGCAACATTTTATCAACCTAATTACCTTAAATTACAAATTTTAATGCCCTCCAGTATTTTCTAACTGATCCACTTCTAAGCCTTGTTTTTTCAAAACCGATTTTACTAAAATTGCAAATAGGGTAAGATAGGCAAAACATACTACAGCTAAAATATAGGAAGCGTGTATGCCAATTATATCTGCTAATTTTCCTTGAATAGGAGGTAAGATGGCTCCTCCTAATATCATCATAATCAAAAAAGCAGATCCTTGCGAAGTATATTTTCCTAATCCTAAAATTGATAAGCTAAAAATGGCTGGCCACATGATGCTACAAGCCAATCCACCCGATAAAAAAGCGTATATAGCAACTGTGCCTGTAGAATTTAATCCTACCAACATGGCAACGATGCCAAACAAACCAAAAATAGTTAAAGTACGAGCAGGTTGGTCCTTACTCCAAAAAAAGGCAGCAATTTGCAACAATACACACACTAGGTAATAGTACAAAGCTTCCATGTTTTTGCCACTTATCAAATTCACTCCTATTATTACTCCAAAAGCTACCAATGGCACCAATACCAAAGCCAAGGTTTTTTGCCAGCTTTCTAGTTTAAAAACGCTTACCGCACCAGCCCATCTTCCTATCATCAAACTTCCCCAGTACATCGAAATGTAAGGGGCAATTTCCGAAGTGCTTAAACTTCCAAAAGCATCGGTGCTGAGTAATTCTCCTAAATTACTACCTATGGCAACTTCTACTCCCACATAAGTAAATATGGCCAACATCCCTAAAACCAATTGCGGATATTGCATGGCTCCCCAACCGCTTACGCTTTTCTTGGCTCGGAAGTAAGCAAACAACAATCCTACAATTACCACCATTAATGCCAATCCTAACCAAAACATGCGATAGTTTTCTACTTCTTCTTGTAAATTAGTTAAGGCAGATTGTAAAGTAGTTGCTTCCTCAGCAGAAACCAAAGCAATTTGTTCTTGTAAAGTTTCAATTTGCAAAGCATCTGTGCTTTGGTAACTTTGAAAAACTGGCACGAAACATGTAGCCAACAATAAGGTCATTACCACTAAAGTGGTTAATGCTTTGTTGGCCTTCTCCATAGGTTCTTGCGAAACACCGGCTGGAACTTTCTTTGAAAAATGAAACAAAGCAGCTGCAGCCAAAAACAACAATCCAACTGCTATGTAAAGTAAGATTACTTTAGATAATTCTAAGTTTTTGATTTGTTCGTCAGAGATACTAGCTGTGGTGCCAAACAACGCAAAAGCAACCAAAATGGGTCCAATAGTAGTTCCGAAGGAGTTGATTCCCCCTCCTAAATTTACCCTAGATGCCCCTGTTTTTGGATCGCCTAATAGTATGGCAAAAGGGTTTGCAGCAGTTTGTTGCAACGAAAAACCAAGTGCAACAATGAATAAGCCAATGAGCATTCCAACATATAAATTTACATAAACGGCAACAATCATGGCACCTGCACCCAAGGCTGAAAAAAGCAATCCGAATACGATACTTTTTTTATAGCCCCATGAGCCTACCACGTCTTTGCCTTTCAAATTTCCTAATGCAAACAACAGCAACGCTCCTATGTAATATGCTAAGTAAAAAGCAAAATCGATTAATTGCGATTGAAATTGGTCCAAGGAAAAATAATTTTTACAAAACGGAATAAAAATGCTGTTACCGGCTGCTATAAATCCCCAAAAAAAGAACACAGTAATCAAGGTGTATAAAGCGGGGTAATTGGTAGGTTGGTTTTGCATACTTAATTTTTTGATGATTTCAAATGTATTAAAAAAAGATTGGCTTAAAATCTACTTTATGGGAAAATATTTTATTTGACTTGTAAAAGCATCCAATAAAAAAGCACTAATTTGCGTCAAATAAAAATATAATTCAAAATGGCGATACCAACCCTGTTAAAAAAATATTTTCCCTTGTATTTAAAAGGAATGGCCATGGGTGCAGCCGATGTGGTACCTGGAGTTTCTGGCGGAACCATTGCTTTTATTTCCGGAATTTACCAAGAATTAATTGATAGCATCCACCAAATTAATTTTGGTTTGTGTAAAGTATGGAAACAAGATGGATTGGCTGCATGTTGGAAACAAGCCAACGGTAATTTTTTGTTTTTTTTAGTGGCCGGAATTGCCACAAGTATTTTGAGTTTGGCTAAGTTAATTACTTATTTGTTGCACCATCATGCCGTTTTATTGTGGAGTTTCTTTTTCGGATTAATTTTGGCAAGTATTTGGATGATATACCAACAAACCAATCGTTGGAAATGGCAAGAAATTCTTGCTTTTTTGGCATCTTCCTTTTTTGCTTTTTACCTAACTATTATGGAGCCAACTACCTCTCCAGATAGTTATAGTTTTATTTTTCTATCAGGCTTTATTGCAATTATTGCCATGATTTTACCAGGAATTTCAGGAGCTTTTATCTTGTTATTGTTAGGTTCGTATGAGGTTATCATTGGGAGTTTAGGGAGTTTGACTCCATTAATCAAAGCACAAGATTGGCAAGGATTGGCTGTAGTAATTTCAAAATTAGTTGTATTTGGCATAGGAGCAATTCTCGGATTAAAAGCTTTTTCAGGTGTGTTGCATTGGATGTTTGCCCACTATAAAAACATCACTTTGGTGGTGTTAACTGGTTTTATGGTAGGCTCTTTAAACAAAATTTGGCCTTGGAAGCAAGTAATTTCTACCCGAATCAATTCCAAAGGAGAAGAAGTTCCTTTTTTAGAGAAAAGTATTTTACCAAATCATTATGAGGGTGACCCGCAAATCTTTGGAGCAATTTTGTGTATCCTCATCGGATTTTTGGCTATTTTTATACTCGAAAAATTGGCAAAACAAATGCCTAAATCTGCTTAAACATGGAGTTTTTTGATGCAATTATCCGATTTATTACCCAACCGGATGAAATTATTTCCGACCTCATAAAAAAATACAACGACTGGATTTACATCTTCTTATTCCTTATTGTTTTTGCAGAAACCGGTTTGATTGTGATGTCGTTTTTAATGCCTTTCTTGCCTGGAGATGCACTGATTTTTGCGGTAGGAATGATTGCAGCAAAAGGAGAGTTAGAGTACTCTATCATAATCCCTTTATTGATTTTTGCTGCTTTGTTGGGAGATAATGTGAATTATTTGGTAGGGAGACGTTTTGGTTCCTTTATCATGGATTCGGAAAAAAGCTATTGGATCAAAAAAAGCCACATCCAAAAAGCTACTGATTTTTTTGAAAAAAACGGAAAAAAATCTATCATCATCGCTCGTTTTATTCCTGTAATTAGAACCATTGTGCCCTTTTTATGTGGCACCACCAAAGTATCTTACCGAACCTTTTTGTTATACAGCGTGATTGGAGCCTTACTTTGGGTGGGAATGATAGGAACTTTGGGATACTTTTTAGGTCAGTTTGCTTTTGTTAAAGAGCATTTGGGTAAGTTTATTTTACTCATTATCGTTTTGGCAAACCTTCCATTAATCAAACAAATAATTCATGGCAGAAAAAAATCTTCCTAAGTTATTTGGCTTAATTGGGAAAAATATTGGCTATTCTTTTTCCAGAGGTTTTTTTGCCAATCAATTTCAAGAATGGCAATTGCCTCATACCTATGTTAATTTTGATTTGCTTGATATTCATGAGTTTTTATCCTTAAAAAAATTACACCAAAATTTGTCGGGTTGCAATGTTACAGTTCCATACAAACAGAGTGTGATTCCGTTTTTAAATGAACTTACAGAGGCAGCACAACAAATAGGAGCAGTAAATTGCATTTCTTTTGATCAAAATAAAACCATAGGCCACAACACCGATGTGGTAGGTTTTGCACATTCGATAAATCAATTGATCTTACCAAATGCTGTTAAAGCACTTGTTTTAGGAGCCGGTGGTGCTAGTAAGGCAGTGCAATTTGTGTTGCAAAAAAAACAAATTCCGTTTCAAGTAGTGGCCAGAAATCCGCAAAACAAACAAATGCATTTTCAACAGCTCAATGATGAAATACTTCAAGAGCATTTACTAATTATCCAAACTACTCCAGTAGGGACCTTTCCGAATGTTGAGGAAAGTGTAGATTTTCCTTTTGAATTTATTTCCTCGGAACATATTGCAATCGATTTGATTTACAATCCGGAGCAGACCAATTTTTTGCAAAAATTTCAAGATAAAGGAGCCAAAACATTAAACGGATTACCCATGTTGCATGCACAAGCGATGGCATCTTGGGAAATTTGGCAAGCAACTTTTTAGTTTTTCTTAAAATTTATCCTGTACAGTCACTTAGTTTTTGAATTATCCGAGACTATTCTTATCTTTCCACCCTGAATAATAACCTATAAACATTTTACAAATGTTAGAATCCATGAATGATAACCTGCAACCAGCAGAAGGACAACAACCAGAAATTTCTACTACAGAAACAAATCTTGAAATGCCAATTTCAGAAAACGTCAACCAAGATGTGATCGAATCTATTGATGCTACCAATGCAGAGGAAAGTGAAGATACCAGCATCAAAGAAAAGCACGACATTCCGATGATGGATTACTCTACCTTAACCATGGATGCCTTGGTGGGAGAGTTGGAGAAATTGCATTTGGCAGACAAAGTTTTATCGGTGAAAGACCATGTGGAAGAAATTAAAAAAGAGTTTTTGTCAAAATTCCATCATTTCATGGAGGAGAAAAGAGAAGAGTTTGAGGCAGAAAATCAGGATCCAACCGAGACATTTTCTTACCATTTTCCGTTAAAAAATACCTTTGACGAGTTATACAAAACGTATAAAAATCGATTAAATCAACATTACAAGAGTCTGCAAAAAACTTTGCAAGATAACTTAGAAAAAAGAGAAGCAATAGTAGAAGAATTAAGAAACTTAATTAATCCGCAAGAAAGCATCAAGGATATTGTAAAGCACTTTAACGAATTGAGAGAACAATGGAGAGCATTGGGGCCAATACCAAGAGATAAGTACAATATTGTTTGGAATAACTACCACTTTCATGTGGAAAACTTCTACGATTTTTTGCATTTAGATAGAGAAGCTAGAGACCTAGAATTCAAACACAATTTAGAGCAAAAGCAGCGAATTATTGATCGTGTAAAGGAGCTGATTAACGAAGCAGATATCATCAAAGCTTTCAGAGAATTACAAGATTTGCACCGCATTTGGAAAGAAGATATTGGTCCGGTTTCTAGAGATGTTAGAGAAGCCATCTGGCAAGAATTTTCTGAGTTGACCAAAAAAATGCACGACAGAAGAGAGGAATTGTTGTTGGCACAAAAAGCAGTAGAACAACAAAATGCCGACAGGAAAAAAGAAATTATCGAACAAATACAAGCCTTAGTTGCACAACCTGGTGATTCGCACGGGCAATGGCAAAAGTTGATGCAACACATGGAGCATTTACGAAATGAGTTTTTTGCAGTAGGCAAAGCTCCTTCGGAAGTGAATGAAGATTTGTGGACCATATTTAAAAATGCAGTTCGCGACTTTAATATAGCCAAAAACAACTATTACAAAGGCCTGAAAAACGACCAACAAAGCAATTACCAAATCAAGTTAGATTTATTGCAAAAAGCCAATGAATTAAAAGATAGTGATGATTTTGCAGCTACTACGCCATTGATGAAACAAATTCAGGAGGATTGGAAAAAGGTTGGCCATGTGCCAAGAAAACTGTCGGATAAAATTTGGGAAGATTTTAAAGTAGCTTGCAACCATTATTTTGATCGATTAAAAGAAACCAGAAAAGAATCGTTGTCAGAGGAATTAGATGCTTTTGAAAAGAAAAAAGCCTATTTGGAAACTTTGAAAGTTTTTGAAATGGCAGGCGAATACAAAACAGATTTGGATGCCATTAAAAAGCATATCGAACATTGGAAAACTTTAGGCAAAGTGCCATTTTCTCGTCGTCATATCGAAGGAAAATTCAATCGAATTTTAGATGCCTTATTCCAAAAATTGAGTTTGAGCAAAAAAGATAGCGACATTGTTCGCTTTACCAATAAAATGGAACAGTTGGCTTCTGGGGATGACCAAAGAAAATTAATTCAGGAAAAGATATTCATCCAACGTAAAATAGAAGAATTGCAATCAGAAATCATTCAGTTTGAAAATAATATGCAATTTTTTAGCAATGCAAAAAAAGACAATCCGTTGATGAAAGAAGCCCATAAAAACTTAGCAAAGCACAAAGAAGATTTGCAAGATTGGAAAGCAAAACTCAAGCAAATTCAAACCATAGAAAAAGGAGAGTAGTTTAAAATCTAAACGTATATAATTCAAAGCATCAATTTTTTTGGTGCTTTTTTTTTGTAAAAATCTAATCTAATGACAATTGTCATAATTTATCGAAAACACCTACACTACTTTTGGAAATTGAATCGATAAAATTATGTTCAGCTTAATTCAAAAATACAACGTTCCGGGTCCAAGGTATACCAGTTATCCTACGGTTCCGTATTGGGATTCGGAAGCATTCAGCAAAGAGCAAAATCTTGCTCTGTTGGTAAAAAATTTTGAAGAGTCTAACCAAACAGAAGGCATCAGTTTGTATATTCATTTGCCTTTTTGCGAAAGTTTATGTACTTTTTGTGGTTGCCACAAACGGATTACCAAAAACCATGCAGTAGAACAACCCTACATTAAGGCTTTGCTCAAAGAATGGGAATTGTATTGCGAGTTGTTGCCTGATCTACCAGTGATTAAAGAAATTCATTTAGGCGGAGGAACACCCACCTTTTTCTCGGTGGAGCATTTGCAACAGTTGATACATGGTATTTTTTCCACAGCCAAAAGAGCAGAAGTTTATGAATTTAGTTTTGAGGGAAACCCGCAAAACACTACCAAAGCTCATTTACAAGCTTTGTATGATTTAGGATTTAAACGGGTAAGTTTTGGTGTGCAAGACTATGCTGATAAAGTGCAACAAGCCATTCATCGGATCCAACCATTTCATCAAGTGGCAAAAGTAACTTTTTGGGCAAGAGAAATAGGATATACTTCTATTAGCCATGATTTGGTATACGGACTGCCATTTCAAACCGTTGAAGATGTGGTGGACACCATTCAAAAAACCAATTCGTTGCAACCGGATCGATTGGCATTTTATAGTTATGCCCATGTGCCTTGGCTCAAAGGAAATGGACAAAGAGGCTTTAAAGACGAAGATTTACCCAAAGATGAGTACAAGCGTTTGTTATACGAAACCGGAAAAATGCAACTAACCAAACAAGGGTACTATGAGGTTGGTATGGACCATTTTGCCAAAGAAACCGATGCTTTGTTTTTGGCTTTTGAAAACAACCAAATGCATCGAAATTTTATGGGATATACTTCCTCCAAAACCCAACTGATGATAGGTTTAGGAGTATCTTCAATAGGAGATAGTTGGTATAGTTTTATGCAAAACGTTAAAACCTTAGAAGAGTATTACGATGCTTTGGCGCAAGACGAATTGCCCATTTATCGCGGACATATTTTAACCAAAGAGGATTTGACCATCCGAAAACATATTTTAGATTTGATGTGTCACTTTGAAACCCATTGGGAGGAAGATGCTCCTTATGTGCAAGAAATAAAAGAAGCCTTACAGGAATTAGAATCCGACAGATTGTTGATTTTTTATCCGAACGTAATTCGTGTTACCGAATTTGGCAAACCATTTATTCGTAATATTTGTATGGCATTTGACTTGCGATTGCGAAGAAACCAACCAACTACTTCGTTGTTTTCGTTAACGGTTTAAAATTTAAAAATCCGACAATTGTCGGATTTTTAAATTATATCTTCTTCATCTGTTGTTTCATCAAATTTACCTGATCTTTCAGCATATTTTGTTTGTCTAACTTTTTAACTTCTGCCAATAAGTTAGTAGCCTCAATTTTACGCCTTCTGCTCAAGGCAATTCCCGCCAAGTTTAGTTTTGCAACGGCCAAATCTAAATCCATCGTCAAACCTAATTCGATGGCTTTTTTAAAGTATTTTTCTGCTTGATTCAAGTTGGTTTGCGACAACATCAAACCGTGTAAATAGTTGTAATACCCTTGCTGTTTTTTTATCAAAGCACTTTCCGGGTTTTTAATTTTATCTAACCATTTTTTGGCACCTATAAAGTTTTGCTTTCTCAATTGCAAAAAGGCCAATAAAATATACTCGTTTCTAAAATATAAAAATAACGGAATAATGGATAGTAAAATTAAAAAGATGCCGTTTCCGGTATTGCGATCGGTAATTTGCCAAATACCTAAAACAATCAACAATCCAGTAATAATTAGCTTAACAATTTTTGGTACCATAATACATAATTAAAGGAATGCAAATATACAAAAGCATCAAGGTAGAAACAATTATAACATTAATTCCTCTTAAAATAATCGTAAAAATTAAATTAAACACCTGATTACATTGTTATTAAAAGTATTTTTGATGTGATCAGCTAAATTTCATAAAATATTATTTTGAAGTAATTGTTTAGTGATAATTATTTGATTATAAATTGTTTAATAGATAATCCCCCAAAATTATTCAAAATTCAAAAAAAATAAAAAGTCCATCTTGCAAGTATCAAAAAACATTGTATATTTGCACTCGGTTTTAAAAGAAGCCAATTTTATCAGATTTTTATAATTTTCTAAAGATATTTTACAATGAGTAAGAGAACGTTTCAACCATCAAAAAGAAAAAGAAGAAATAAACACGGGTTTATGGAAAGAATGGCTACTGCTAATGGTAGAAAGGTCCTTGCTCGTAGAAGAGCTAAAGGAAGACATAAATTGACTGTATCTTCTGAGCCAAGACATAAAAAATAATTTATGTGTTGCTTCTCATAATTTCCAAGCGTTACTTATTTCAAGTAACGTTTTTTTTTTGTTTATAATTTCTGATAAAAATCAAGTTCACCACTAAATCAACTTCCGTAAATTTACACACCACAATACACACCACTATGCCTAAAGACGCTTCTATTAAATCCGTATTAATTATTGGTTCCGGACCTATTGTAATTGGTCAAGCTTGTGAGTTTGATTATGCAGGTTCACAATCTGCCAGATCTTTAAAAGAAGAAGGAATCGAAGTTATTTTAATCAACTCAAATCCAGCAACTATCATGACCGACCCAAGTATGGCCGATCATGTGTATTTGTTGCCTTTAACCACCAAATCCATCGTTCAAATATTAAAAAAACATCCTAATATTGATGCTGTTTTACCAACCATGGGTGGGCAAACTGCTTTAAACTTATGTTTAGAGGCAGAAGAAAAAGGAATTTGGAAAGATTTTAATGTACGTTTGATAGGAGTAGATATCAATGCGATTAACATTACTGAAGATAGAGAGCAATTCAAACAGTTGTTACAACGAATAGGAGTAGGGGCAGCACCGGCTAAAATTGCAACTTCCTTTTTGCAAGGAAAAGAAATTGCCCAAGAGTTTGGTTTTCCGTTAGTCATTCGTCCCTCTTTTACATTAGGAGGCACAGGAGCAGCTTTTGTGTTTAAAAAAGAAGAGTTTGACGACTTACTTACCAGAGGATTAGAAGCTTCTCCAATTCACGAAGTGTTGATTGACAAAGCTTTGTTGGGGTGGAAAGAGTATGAATTGGAATTACTTCGCGATCAAAATGACAATGTAGTGATTATTTGTTCTATCGAAAATATGGATCCGATGGGAATTCATACCGGAGATAGCATCACTGTTGCTCCAGCAATGACACTTTCTGATAAGACTTATCAGAAAATGAGAGACATGGCCATTTTGATGATGCGTAGTATAGGTAACTTTTCTGGCGGATGTAATGTGCAGTTTGCAGTTTCACCTGACGAAAAAGAAGACATCGTAGCCATTGAAATCAATCCACGTGTTTCTCGTTCGTCAGCATTGGCATCTAAAGCTACCGGGTATCCTATTGCAAAAATTGCAACCAAATTGGCATTGGGCTATACTTTAGATGAATTGCAAAACCAAATTACTAAATCAACTTCGGCATTATTTGAGCCAACTTTAGATTATGTGATTGTAAAAATTCCACGTTGGAACTTTGATAAATTTGAAGGTGCCGATCGTACGTTAGGATTACAAATGAAGTCGGTTGGAGAGGTAATGGGTATTGGAAGATCTTTTCAAGAAGCTTTGCACAAAGCCACCCAATCGTTAGAAATTAAACGAAATGGTTTAGGTGCTGATGGCAAAGGATATAAAAACTACGAGCAAATTATCGAAAAATTAACCTACCCAAGTTGGGATAGGGTATTTGTAATTTATGATGCCATTCAAATGGGAATTCCTTTGGCTCGTATTCATGAAATAACCAAAGTAGATATGTGGTTTTTGAAGCAATATGAAGAGTTGTTTCAATTGGAAAAAGAAATCTCTAAATACAACATCGAAAGTTTGCCAAAAGATTTGTTGTTAGAGGCTAAACAAAAAGGTTTTGCCGACCGACAAATTGCTCACATGTTGCAGTGTTTGGAAAGTCAGGTGTATAAAAAACGTCAGGAGTTATCTATCAAAAGAGTGTACAAACTAGTAGATACTTGTGCAGCTGAATTCCTAGCACTTACCCCATATTACTATTCCACTTTTGAAGAAGAAATTCAAGATGCTTCTGGTAATGTGTTTGTATCCAATGAAAGTATAGTTACCGACCGAAAAAAAGTAGTGGTTTTAGGTTCTGGTCCAAACCGAATCGGACAAGGAATTGAATTTGACTATTCCTGTGTGCATGGGGTATTGGCAGCCAAAGAAGCTGGTTTTGAAACCATCATGATCAATTGCAACCCTGAAACGGTTTCAACCGATTTTGATACTGCAGATAAATTGTATTTCGAACCAGTTTTTTGGGAACATATCTACGACATAATTCAGCATGAAAAACCGGAAGGCGTTATTGTGCAATTAGGTGGACAAACCGCTTTAAAATTAGCAGAGAAGTTAGACCGTTATGGTATTGAGATTTTAGGAACCAGCTTTGATGCTTTAGATTTGGCAGAGGATAGAGGTAGATTTTCGGAGTTGTTAAAAGAATTAAACATCCCGTATCCAAGATTCGGAGTAGCTGAAAATGCAGAGCAAGCAAGTGTTTTGGCAGATGAGTTAGATTTTCCTTTGTTGGTGCGTCCTTCTTATGTGTTGGGAGGACAAGGAATGAAAATTGTCATCAACAAACAAGAGTTGGAAGAACACGTTATCGAAATATTAAAACATATCCCAAATAACAAACTGTTGTTAGACCATTATTTAGATGGAGCTATAGAAGCAGAAGCTGATGCCATTTGCGATGGAGAAGATGTGTATATTATAGGTATTATGGAGCACATTGAGCCTTGTGGAGTGCACTCAGGAGACAGCAATGCAACCTTACCTCCATTCAACTTAGGTGCTTTTGTAATGGAACAAATAAAAGAGCATACCAAAAAAATTGCCTTGGCTTTAAAAACGGTTGGTTTGATCAATATTCAGTTTGCGGTAAAAGACGATGTGGTATATATTATCGAAGCTAACCCAAGAGCATCTAGAACGGTTCCGTTTATTTGTAAAGCCTACGGAGAACCTTATGTTAACTATGCAACCAAAATTATGCTAGGAGTAAATAAGGTAAAAGATTTTACGTACCAACCAAAACTAGAGGGGTTTGCCATCAAGCAACCCGTATTTTCTTTTAGCAAGTTTCATGGAGTGAATAAAAAACTAGGTCCGGAAATGAAATCTACCGGAGAAAGTATTTTGTTCATAGACGATTTAAAAGACGATCAATTTTATGAATTGTACTCAAGAAGAAAAATGTATTTGAGTAAATAATATAATTAGGGCTTTGCAACGCAAAGCCCTAATTATTTATAATCAAAAAAATAGTTGATTTTTGTACATATAACTTGATTTAAATAATTATGTCGAATAAATACGACAACAGATTCTTGTTTTTAAATTTTTTATTTTCTGATAGATAAATCAAAATAATTAAATGAAAATCAATTACTTAATATTTTAATTAAAAAATATAATCATACTTTTCTTGTAAATTAAATACTAAAAATTAGTATATTAATAAAAGCAATTTAAATGTATTTGAAAATTCTGATAAATTTGTAATGTATTAATTCTAAAACAAATTAAAATGAAAAAATTATTATTCGCTGCTTTTGCAGTTTTTACATTCGGAGTTGTTAGTGCTCAAGAGCAAACAGCTAAAGGGAAATGGTTGGTAGAAGCTAACACTGGTAATGCAATGTTGGGTACTACTGGCTTTTATTTGGCATCTTCAGATGGTAACACAGCATGGAATATCGGTCTTGATGGCGGGTATTTCATAATGGATGATTTAGCATTAAGAGGTGGTTTAGGTTTCGGTGATGATGGGGATGCGAGTGCTTTTTCTTACAGACTAGGGGCTAAATATTATGCTGCTAAAAAATTCCCGTTAGGTATTGATTTAACTGGTGCATCAATTGATGGTGCTGATGAAAACCCTTTATGGTTAGGTTTGCAAGGTGGATATGCTTGGTTTATTGGAAGTAATGTTGCAATTGAACCTGGTTTAAGATACAACTTAAGCCTGAACGAAAACTTTACTGACAAAGGTGTATTTCAATTTAATATAGGTTTTAGTTTATTCTTCTAATAAACACATTTTATAATTTAACCCCGCATTAGCGGGGTTTTTTATTGCTTTGTTTTATCTTTGAATGATGCATAGCTGGAAACCTTTTTTAAAAAATTATGCACATTATTTGCGCATCGAACGTGGTATGTCAGAAAATACCATGCAAAGCTATTTGTTCGATTTGCAAAAGTTAACCGCTTATTTGGAGGAGTTTTCAATTGTTGCTTCTCCTATGGATATTTCGGAGGAAGAAATTAAAAACTTTGTGTACCATTTATCCAAACAAGTCAGTGCCCGAACACAAGCAAGAGTCATTTCAGGTTTAAAGAGTTTTTTCCAATACTTAATGGTAGAAGATTATCGAAAAGATTTTCCGTTAGAGTTAATAGAAACTCCTAAATTAGGAAGAAAGCTCCCTGATACCTTAAGTTTGGAAGAAATCAATCAATTGATTGCTGCCATTGATTTGAGCAAAGTAGGAGGCGAAAGAAACAAAGCCATGCTTGAAACTTTATATGGTTGTGGTTTACGTGTTTCGGAGCTAGTTGAACTCAAAATATCAGATTTGTTTTTTGAGGAAGGCTTTGTCAAAGTCACCGGAAAAGGAAACAAACAACGCTTTGTCCCGATGAGTGATTTCACCCAAAAAATCATAGTAGGGTATCAATCCCAAGTTAGGGTACATCAACCTATTCAAAAAGGGTTTGAAGATATTTTGTTTTTGAACAGAAGAGGTAAAAAATTAACCCGAGCCATGGTATTTACAGTCATCAAGCAATTGGCAGAAAAAATAGGCTTGCACAAAAACATTAGCCCACATACCTTCCGACATTCTTTTGCAACACATTTATTAGAAAATGGAGCCGACTTACGTGCCATCCAAATGATGTTAGGTCACGAATCCATTACCACTACCGAGGTTTATGTACATTTAGATCGTTCACATTTGAATAAGGTGATGTTGCAATTTCATCCGAGAGCTTAATTTAAAGTTTCAAGTTTTACTTCACTTAAACAACATTAAACGTTAAACTTAAAACAAAAAAAGAAGCCGTTTCACTTTCGAAACGGCTTCTTTTTTATAAGTGAATTACTTCTCCGTAAGCTTCTGCAACGGCTTCCATTACCGCTTCGCTCATCGTTGGGTGTGGGTGGACTGCTTTCAAAATTTCATGTCCGGTAGTTTCTAATTTTCTAGCAACTACTGCTTCTGCAATCATGTCGGTTACTCCAGCTCCTATCATGTGGCATCCTAACCATTCGCCATATTTGGCATCAAAAATCACTTTTACAAAACCATCCGATGCTCCTGCAGCTTTTGCTTTACCAGAGGCAGAAAATGGGAATTTACCCACTTTAATTTCGTACCCTTTTTCTTTGGCTTGTTTTTCGGTTAATCCAACCGATGCAATTTCTGGTGTAGCATACGTACAACCTGGGATATTTCCGTAATCCAAAGGTTCTACATGCATTCCAGCAATTTTTTCTACACACAAAATTCCTTCTGCCGAAGCAACGTGTGCCAATGCTTGCCCTGGAGTAACATCTCCAATAGCATAATAACCCGGAATATTGGTTTGGTAAAAGGCATTTACCAAGATTTTATCTCTATCCGTAGCTATACCAACTTCTTCTAATCCAATATTTTCGATATTGGTTTTGATTCCTACAGCCGAAAGTAAAATGTCTGCTTCCAACACTTCTTCGCCTTTGGCTGTTTTTACAAAAGCTTTTACGCCATTTCCGGAAGTATCTACTTTTTCTACCGAAGCATTGGTCATGATGTTGATTCCAGCTTTTTTCAACGAGCGTTCAAATTGCTTTGAAACGTCTTCATCTTCAACAGGAACAATATTTGGCATGAATTCTACAATGGTAACCTCTGTACCCATGGCATTGTAAAAACTAGCAAATTCAACACCAATTGCACCTGAACCAACTACAATCATTTTTTTAGGCTGTTGTTCTAATGTCATTGCCTGACGGTAGCCAATTACTTTTTTGCCATCTTGTGGCAAGTTTGGCAACTCTCTCGATCTAGCTCCTGTAGCAATAATAATATGATCCGCTTCGTGTAAAGTAACTTTTCCGTCAGCAGCAGTAACTTCTACCTTTTTACCAGGTTTTATTTTACCGTAGCCTTCAATAACTTCAATTTTGTTTTTCTTCATCAAAAACTGCACACCTTTGCTCATGCCTTCTGCCACACCACGACTTCTTTTGATAACTGCAGAAAAATCTTTGTCAAATTCTTTCACCACCAATCCGTAATCTGATGCGTGTTTTAGGTAGTCAAATACTTGTGCAGATTTTAACAATGCTTTGGTTGGAATGCATCCCCAATTTAAGCAAACTCCGCCTAAACTTTCTTTTTCAATTACAGCAACTTTAAAGCCTAATTGTGAAGCTCTGATAGCTGTAACATAACCACCAGGTCCACTTCCTAAAACGATGACATCAAATTTCATATCTAAATTATTTTGAACGATGCGAATTTACACAATTATTCATGGAGTAAAAAACAGAATTGAAATTACTATTCTATTTTTTACTTCAAAAATGATAACGATAAAAAATTAAAGAATCTTTTAAAAGATGTATTGGGTAACATACAGAAAGCTAACTCGAAATCTTCTTCAATGCATTTTTTTGGGCAATTTTAATTTTTTTGCCATCTAAAGTAATCCAGCCATTTTTGTTGAATTCAGATAGTAATCTTATACAACTTTCCGTAGCTGTACCAATCATACCAGCTAATTCTTCCCTTGAAAGTTGGATGTGTAATGAGCCATCTGTTTGGGTGCCAAAAGTATCTTCTAAATACAATAGAGTTTCTGCTAAACGCTCTTTTACAGTTTTTTGGGCCATAGAAACCATGTGATCGTCTGAATCTTTTAAATCTCCACAAATGGTTCGCATCATGTTCATTGAAAACTGGTTGTTTTTTTGGAAAAACTCCATAATTTCTGTCTTTGGAATAAAACAAACTTCCATATCCTCCAAAGCAACCGCAGAAAGGTTGGCTTTTTCTTCACTAATCAAAGATCGCTGTCCTAAAAGTTCACCGGGTTTTACCAATTTCACAATTTGGTCTTTGCCATTGGAGCTTAATTTGGTCATTTTACAAACTCCTTCTTTTACACAATATACCCCATTTAATAAGTTTCCTTCTTCAAAAATGGGTTCTCCTTTTTTAACGGTATATGAGGTTTTGCAATTAGCAATTTTAATCAACTCGTCTTTACTAAGAGCTTTTAGCGAACTAAATTCTCTCACTATGCATTGTTCACATTTGCTCATGATGTGATAGGTTTGGAATATCCAACAAAATTAGGCAAATAGATTATCAAAAGCAATATTTAAAATACAACAACTGTTAAATTTTTAAGGAAAGTTTGCCAACTGACAAAAGTCATGTTTTGGTTCGTTGCTTAATTGCAATTTTGCGACAGGTAATTGAGCAAATATGAAGGAAATAGTTCCTTGTTATCATTGTGGGAAAGAGGTTTCTCCCAATGATACCATACTTTTTGACAACAAAGACTTTTGTTGCAAAGGTTGTCAGACGGTATACGAAATTTTTCAACAAAACGATTTGAGGTGTTATTACGATTACGCCTCAACCCCGGGAATTACACCTCCGGAAATCCAGGGGAAATATGATTTTTTAGAACATGAAGAAATTATTAGCAAACTACTTGAATTTCAAGAAGCTCAACTACATGTGGTTTCATGGCACATACCTGCTATACATTGTAGCTCGTGCATTTGGATTCTGGAAAATTTACAAAAGTTAAATACCGGAGTCATTGCTTCGCAAGTAAATTTTCCGCAAAAGAAAATACGAATTACTTACCATCCAGAGCAAACCAACTTAAAACAGTTGGCTTATTTGCTCAGTAGTATTGGCTATGAGCCATACATTAGTTTAGAAAATTTAGACAAGCCAAAAACACACATTCCGAAGGAATTGCTCTACAAAATTGGAGTTGCATTTTTTAGTTTTGGCAACATCATGTTGTTGTCGTTCCCTGAATATTTTGAAGTAAACGAATTTTGGATCAATCAATACAAAGGGTTTTTCCGTTGGCTGATTTTTGGATTATCGTTGCCACCTTTTATTTATAGTGCTTCCGGATATTATATTTCTGCCTACAAAAGCATCAAATCCGGGTTTTTGAATATTGATGTCCCCATTGCCTTGGGTATTGTAGTGATGTTTGTTCGGAGTACTTTAGAAATTATCATGGATTGGGGGCAAGGTTTTTTTGATAGCATGACCGGGCTTATCTTTTTTATGTTACTTGGTAAGTTGTTTCAACAAAAAGCCTATGAGTTTTTATCGTTTGAACGCGATTACAAATCGTATTTCCCGGTAGCTGTCACCAAAATTTTAACAGATTTAACCAAACAAGCCATTCCTATTTATGAAATTCAAAAAGGAGATCGTTTGTTTTTGCGAAACCAAGAGTTACTTCCGGTGGATGCCATATTGATTTCGGAAGAAGCCAATATCGATTATAGTTTTGTGACAGGAGAAGCAGATCCAATTAACAAAAATAGCGGGGACAAATGTTTTGCAGGTGGAAAAATTATTGGCAAACCTGTAGAAGTGGAAGTTTTACTTTCGGTAGAGCAAAGCTACCTAACCCAATTATGGAGTAATGAAGTTTTTCAGAAAAAACAAGAAGAAACCTACCAAACCATCACCAATAAAGTCAGCAAGTATTTTACTCCAGCTTTATTATTCATCGCTTTTGCAGGATTGTTTTATTGGCTAACTATAGATACACTAACTGCATTTAATGTGTTTACTGCGGTGTTAATTGTAGCTTGTCCGTGTGCATTGGCTCTTACAGCACCTTTTACTTTAGGCAATGCTTTGCGAATTTTAGGCAGAAAAAAAATGTATCTTAAAAATGCTCAAGTCATTGAAAATTTAGCAAAAATCAATAGAGTGGTATTAGATAAAACAGGAACCATTACCACAGCAAAGAAAAGAAATATTGAGATTTATGGAAACTTTACGGAAGAAGAAAAAGAAGAGTTAGCAGCAGTTTTTTCGGCATCCAACCATCCATTAAGCAGACAAATTACTGAGGAAATTACAACAAGTTCTCAGGTAGGTTTAGAAAAATTTATAGAGGAAACCGGGAAAGGGGTAGAGGCTACCATTCATCAAAACACCTACCGAATTGGTTCGGCTAATTGGGTAGGAAGCATCTCTGAGCAAAATAGCTTGCAAACCGAAGTGCATGTAAGTAAAAACGGCACCTATCTTGGAAAGTTTGTTTTTCATAACCAGTACCGCGAAAATTTAAAGGAAGTTTTAGATCAATTACATCAAAAATATGGGTTGGCCATTTTATCAGGGGATAATGAAGGAGAAAAAGTTGCATTAACATCTTTAGGTTTAATGCTATTAATGTTTATGATTGGTAT
>CAZAHJ010000035.1:0-19829 GCA_964485115.1 uncultured Flavobacterium sp. | reverse complement strand
GCAACCGAATGAATTTTAGTAGTTTCCAACGCCTCTTTTATAGTCATTGGAGGTAAAATACTTGGCAAACGTTTGGCCAACATGGTTTTACCGGAACCGGGAGGGCCTATTAAAATAATATTGTGCCCACCTGCTGCCGCAATTTCCATACAACGTTTAATGGATTCTTGTCCTTTAACATCTGCAAAATCAAATTCTGGGAATTCTAAAGTTTGGTTAAATTCCTCTTTGCTATCAATTACCAATGGTTGCAATGCTAATTTTCCTTCTAAAAACTGAATCACCTCCTCTATATTGCTTACTCCATAAACCTGTAAGCCTTCTACAATAGCAGCTTCTTTGGCATTTTCCAAAGGTAAAATAAAACCTTTAAAACCATCTTCTAAAGCTTTTATAGCAATAGGTAAAGCCCCTTTTATGGGCTGTAAACTTCCATCCAACGAAAGTTCTCCCATGATAATATATTGGTCTAAAGTGTTTGTGTTAATTTGTCCGGATGCTTTTAAAATCCCCATAGCTAAAGGCAAATCATACGAAGAACCTTCTTTACGTAAATCAGCTGGAGCCAAATTAATAATGATTTTTTTACCTGGTATTTGGTAGCCTATATTTTTTAACGCAGCAGCAATTCTAAAATTACTTTCTTTAACTGCATTATCTGGTAAGCCTACCAAATGATAGCCTGCTCCTTTATCAACATTAACCTCAACGGTTATGGTAGTTGCTTCTACCCCAAAAACAGCACTGGCATATAATTTTACCAACATAATCTTAAGGTTTAACTTACATATTTTATCAAAAATATAAAAATTTACCGTTACTTTTGTGTAAAAATTTTTTATATCGAAATCATTTGCTTTTCTGTTGCTTTTAATTGCTATTTACACATCTAATGCTCAAAAACCGATTAAGCAACAAGAATATCAAATTTGGCTGGGCTATTTAACTGAAACCAAATTTAACCAACATTGGAGTTGGTGGAACGATGCCCATTGGGTACCCGGAAGTTTCGGCATTGTAAGAACCGGAATAACCAAAGCTTGGGACAAACCCAAAATAAAAGCCACCATAGGTTATGCTTTTTTAATGATATATCCTATCAATGGCCTCACTACATATCGACCGGAACACCGACCTTGGAGACAAACCACATTGAGCCATGGAAGCAAACCATGGAGCTATTTTCATCGATTGCGATACGAAGGCAGGTTTCGCAGAACCATAATAGATGATTATTTGCAAAACGAATTCAACTTTAATTTCAGATTGCGTTATTTGTTCCAAGCCCGTTACTTTTTAAACCAAGAACCAGATGCCAATTACAAATGGTTATTAATGGCATCAGATGAAGTTTTGGTAAACATCGGAAAAGAGATTAAAGATGGCATTCGGTTGGACCAAAACCGAATTTCTATTGGGGCAGGTGTGCAATTTAAAAATACTACCATTCAGCTAGCTTACATGAACCAACTCATTGAATCCAACACTACTTTTAATTTCCGAATGAACCACAATTTGCAGCTGTTGGTTTTCCAAAATTTTGATTGGTAGAACTTTCTCTTTTTATTATTTGTGCGTTCCCCACCCAAAGGTGGGTCGGGCTGTACGTTGCAATCTTTGGCTCGACCTCCCCAAAGGATTTCCACTGCCATCCCTAACGCGGTTAGTGTTTCAAAATAAAAAAGTAAAATAATTTGGTCATTATGTAAAGTTTATTTTACATTTGTAAAGTATTTTTAACATTTAGACTTATGAAAACAACATTTTTATTACCGAATTATCTCAAAGTCGTTGGTTGGCTTCTGTTTGTAACTTCTACGTTAACTTATTTGTATTTTACTATTTCAGGGGAATCGATTGATGAATATTTGCTGTGCAAAACATTTGCTATTTATCAAGATGGATTTTTTATGGTGGAAAAAAATAACTCATTTCAATTCATTGAAAATCCAATGTTCGATGAGTTATTATTGGTAGCTTTTTTATTAGGTGCTTTAATTTTAGGCTTCAGCAAAACCAAACACGAAGATGAAATGGTAGCCAAAATTAGATACGAAAGCTTGGTTTGGGCAACAATTTTTAATATAGTAATGATTATCATCACCACACTTACCATATACGGAATGGTATTTTTGAATTTCATTTACTTTTTCATTGTATCAAGTTTGTTCTTCTTTGTTATTCGCTTTCATTACCAATTATATCTACTCCAAAAAATCTCCGAAAATGACGAATAAAATCAGAATTTACCGAGCCATCAAAGAGATTTCACAAGAGCAATTGGCTCAGGAAATTGGGGTAAGCCGACAAACCATCCATGCCATGGAAAAAAACAAATACGTGCCTTCTACAGTTTTGGTTTTAAAAATTGCTAGATATTTTGAGGTAAAGGTGGAAGAAATCTTTGCGTTAGATAACGAAGATTAATTATAAAAAAACTCTCTGAAAATCAGAGAGTTTTTTTTGTTTTAACCTTTTAAACTTGCAATGCTTTGCTCTAAAGCTGCAATTTTATTTAAAGCATCTTTCTTTTTGTTTCGTTCGTTTTCCAAAACTTGTGCAGGAGCACCTTGTACAAATTTATCGTTAGAAAGTTTCTTCTGTACAGAAACCAAAAATCCTTTGGTATACTCCAATTCTTTTTGCAGTTTTTCTAATTCTTCTTCCACATTAATATTGGCCCCAACCGGAACAAAATATTCGTTGGTTTTAACTCTAAAACTAAAAGCACCTAAAACCGCTTGGTTAGTTGCATTCATTTCCGAAACATTCCCTAATTTTTGTACTACAGCATTCCATTTTGTTCCAAAATTTTCGGTATCCATTACCAATAATTCGATGGCTTCTTTAAACGGAATGTTTTTATCTTTTCGAATGGTTCGAACTCCGGCAACCACTTCAGCAATAAAATCAAATTGTTCTATCACTGTCCCGTCAAAAGAGGTAACTTTAGGCCAAGTACTTACAATCAAAGCTTCTTCTTTGGTTCTTGGTTGGATGTGTTGCCAAATATCTTCGGTTAAAAATGGCATATACGGATGCAACAATTTCAACAAATCCTCTAAAATAGCAATGGTCTTTTGAAAGGTAACCGCATCTATCGGCTGACCATAAGCAGGTTTGATCATTTCCAAATACAAAGAACAAAAATCGTCCCAAACCAATTTATAAATTGCCATCAAAGCATCACTTAATCGATATTTTTCAAAGTGATCTTCAATTTCTACCAAAGTTTTTTGAAATTTATTTTCAAACCATGTTGTAGCTAAAGCAGAAGCCTCAGGAGTAGCTACTTCCGCTACTTCCCAACCTTTGATCAAACGAAAAGCATTCCAAATTTTGGTGGCAAAAGCCCTTCCGTTGGCACATAATTCTTCATCAAATAAAATGTCATTACCTGCAGAAGCACTTAACAACAAACCAACTCTAACAGCATCGGCTCCAAACTGTTCAATCAAATCTAATGGATCAGGTGAGTTACCTAACGATTTGCTCATTTTTCTTCGCAATTTATCGCGAACAATTCCGGTTAAATACACATTGCTAAATGGCTTTTCTCCTTGGAACTCGTATCCGGCAAAAATCATTCGAGCCACCCAGAAAAACAAAATATCCGGTCCGGTTACCAAATCGTTGGTTGGATAGTAGTATTTAATTTCTTCATTTTCAGGGTGTCTAATGCCATCAAACACCGCAATTGGCCATAACCACGACGAAAACCAAGTGTCTAATGCATCCTCATCTTGCTGCAAATCTGTGAATTGCAAATCAGAATTTCCAGATTTTTGTTTAGCCAATTCCAAAGCTTCTTCTTTGGTTAATGCTACTACATAATCTTCCTTGCCATCTCCGTAGTAGTAAGCCGGAATTTGTTGTCCCCACCACAATTGTCGAGATATATTCCAATCGCGAATGTTTTCTAACCAATGTTTGTAGGTATTGTTAAAACGGTTTGGAAACAATTTGATTTCTTCTGTCTCTAATACTGCTTTTAAAGCTGGCTCTACCAAAGTATCCATCTTTAAAAACCATTGGTCTGACAATCGAGGTTCCACTACTGCTTTGGTTCGTTCAGAAGTCCCCACTTTATTCAAATGTTCCTCTACTTTAACCAAATGACCTAGCGATTGTAATTCGGTAGCAATTTCATCACGAACCACAAATCGGTCTTTGCCTTGGTAGTGTAATCCGAAGCTATTTAAAGTTGCATCTGCATTAAAAATATCAATCACTTCTAGTTGATGTTTGTCTCCCAACATTTTATCGTTCATGTCGTGTGCTGGAGTTACTTTTAAACATCCGGTTCCGAATTCTCTGTCTACATATTCATCAAAAATAATCGGAATACTTCGGTTGGCAATTGGCACAATGGCTCTCTTCCCTTTAAAATTTTGGTATCTTTCATCTTCCGGATGGATGCAAATTGCAGTATCCCCTAAAATAGTTTCCGGACGAGTGGTAGCAATTACAATATAATCCTTGGTGCCTTCAACTGCATAGCGAATTTGGTATAATTTTCCTTTTCTTTCTTCATAAATTACTTCTTCGTCTGACAAAGTTGTTTTGGCTTCCGGATCCCAATGTACCATTCGGTATCCGCGATAAATCAATCCTTTGTTGTATAAATCTACAAACGACTTTAATACAGCCTCTGTCATTTCCGGATCCATGGTAAATTTGGTTCTATCCCAATCGCATGAACAACCTAACTTTTTTAATTGCTCTAAAATGATTCCACCATGCTTGTCTGTCCACTCCCAAGCGTGTTTTAAAAACTCTTCGCGAGTAAGTTGGTCTTTGCTAATACCTTCTGTTTGTAATTTTGCAACTACTTTTGCTTCGGTAGCAATAGAAGCGTGATCGGTTCCTGGTACCCAACAAGCATTGAATCCTTTTAATCGAGCTTTTCTGATCAATACATCCTGAATGGTGTTATTCAACATATGCCCCATGTGCAAAACTCCCGTTACGTTTGGTGGAGGAATTACAATGGTATATGCTTTTCTGTGGTCAGGTGTAGAATGAAAAAATCGGTGTTCCATCCAGTAGTCGTACCACTTTTGTTCAACACTTTTAGGATCAAATTGGGCAGGAATTGTCATATTGTATCTAATATATTGTCTTTTGGAATGATTTTTGAAAATGCAAAAGTAAGATTTTTGTCTGTTTTTATCGGATATTTTATCAACTATCCAAGGAAAGAGAAGAAAAAATTTAACAAATGAATGATTTAAAAATTTTTATATTAGCAAACTAACATTACCACATACCATGAAAAATTTATACTTATTTGTTTTGGTACTTTTTAGCAGTAGTTTGATGGCACAAAAAGGACCAAAAATTGAATTTAAAGCAAAAGACAACACGATTGATTACGGAAAAGTGTACAAAGGAGAGGACGATGGGGTTAGAAAATTTGAATTTACTAATACTGGCGATGCTCCATTAATTATTACCAATGTGCAATCTACTTGCGGATGCACCGTACCAAAAAAACCTGAAGCACCTATCATGCCCGGAAAATCGGAAGTGATAGAGGTAAAATACAACATGGCTTTAGGACCTATTCGTAAAAGTATTACGGTAGAGTCCAATGCAGTAAACGTTGAGCAAGGAAGAGTTTACCTAAAAATTAAAGGAGAAGTAGTAGAAAGAACTTCGGTTTTAGAAAAGCCCAAAACCGGGCCGATGAATTAATTTTACTATATAGTTATCATGAAAAAATCCGCTAAAAGCGGATTTTTTCGTTGGTTGTTGTGTGGTTTTGCAGAAAATTCTGCGGGTTGAGTAGTGTAGTAATTATCTTGAGTAGTTAGGTGCTTCTTTGGTAATGGTTACGTTGTGAGGGTGGCTTTCTTTAATACCACTATTGGTAATGCGAACAAATTGTGCTTCATCTTGTAGTGTCTCAATATCTTTTGCACCGCAATATCCCATTCCAGCTCTTAAACCACCAATAAATTGTGACATACTTTCGTTCAATTCTCCTTTATATGGCACACGACCTACAATTCCTTCGGGAACTAATTTTTTAATGTCGTCTTCTACGTCCTGAAAGTATCTGTCTTTCGAACCTTCTTGCATGGCTTCTAACGAACCCATCCCTCGATACGATTTGAATTTTCTTCCTTCAAAAATAATGGTCTCTCCCGGAGATTCTTTGGTTCCTGCTAATAGGGAGCCTAGCATTACAGAATTTGCACCTGCTGCTACAGCTTTAGGAATATCTCCTGTGTAACGAATCCCTCCATCTGCAATTACAGGAACTCCTGAACCTTTGATGGCTGCTGCTACTTCCATTACGGCAGATAATTGCGGAAAGCCTACTCCTGCTACAACTCTTGTGGTACAAATAGATCCTGGACCAATACCTACTTTAACGGCATCTGCTCCATTTTCTACCAAATATTTAGCTGCTGCACCTGTAGCAATATTGCCTACTACTACATCAATTTGTGGGAAAGCTTCTTTTACTTGCTTTAATACGGTAACTACCCCTTTGGTATGTCCGTGAGCAGTATCAATCACTATGGCATCTACCCCAGCTTTGATCAATGCGGTGGCTCTTTTTACGGCATCGTGGGTAACCCCAATAGCAGCTGCCACTCGCAACCTTCCAAATTTATCTTTGTTGGCAATAGGTTTTTGTGTTAACTTGGTAATATCTCTAAAAGTAATTAACCCAACCAATTTGTATTCGCTATTAACAACAGGTAATTTTTCAATTTTGTTTTCTTGTAAAATTTCTTCAGCCTGAGTCAAGTTGGTGCCTTCTTTTGCAGTAATTAAATTCTCGGAAGTCATTACTTCGGTAATTGCTCTAGAATTGTTTTTTTCAAAACGTAAGTCTCGATTGGTAACAATTCCCTTTAAAATACCATGATCATCTACTACCGGAATTCCTCCAATTGAAAATTCTTTCATGGCTTGTTTGGCATCTCCTACTTTGGCATCTAAAGGCAAAGTAACCGGGTCAATAATCATCCCTGATTCTGCTCTTTTAACCTTACGTACTTTTGCAGCTTGCTGTTCAATACTCATATTCTTGTGCAATACTCCTATTCCTCCTTCTTGTGCCATTGCTATAGCCATAGCACTTTCAGTAACTGTATCCATCGCTGCTGAAACGATTGGAACATTCAAAGAAATATTTTTAGTAAATTTAGATTGGATGTTTACTTCGCGTGGCAAAACTTCGGAAAAAGATGGGATTAACAATACATCATCGTAGGTTAAACCTTCTCCTACTACTTTGGAAGTATGTGATTTCATGAGATGCAATTTGATTAAATTGCAAGCAAAGATAGATATTTTTTTTAGTGTGACAACTTTAATCGTAAATACTGTTGACTTTTAAAGTATAATATTTCATCAAAATTAAAAGACAATTAATTGTGTAAAAATGGTAAAGAATCTGAAAACTAGCATTTTAATAATTTGGTAGTTAAAATAAAAAAACAAAATCATAAACAAATAAGGTTAAATGCCTAATGGAATTTTCAATCACAAAATTGATGATTGCAATGGCTACTTAAACTACCAACAAAGTTTCTTAAACCAAAACAATCCAGCTATCCATATTGTTGTGATTCATAACATCTGAAACAGATACTATTATACTACTAAACTAAATTATTATTAAAAACAACAACAAATTACGCCTAGTATGCATCCATTCAATTAATTACACAAAAGTATTTCCCGACATTCATTTGAAAAACAGAACTTAGCAAATACAACGGTGAGGACATAAAATATTAGGATTAGATGCATAATGTGTATAAGACTCCTACATAACATACCTCCAAAATTGCAAAAAATGCAAAACTAAATTTTGTAGGTTTTTGATGTACAGAAAAAATAGCTATAAAGGCAAAATATAAGGCCTTTCCAAATAATCAATAAGTATTAAACGAAATAAAAATGCAATTGATGCAATAATGCTAAAACTTACAAAAAGTAAAACCAAATTTCTTTATTATTTGTTTCCATGCTTTTTGAAATTTTAATCAGTATTACCTTTTAAAGAATTTAGCTAATTTCCATCTTTTATAAATTGGTATTTTTTCTGCCTTTCTTGCCACCTTTTTATAGCATATTTTTGCATGTCTTCAACTTGATCTTTTTCATCTACAATTTCAAATCCTAGCAAAGATTCAATTATATCTTCAAGAGTTGTAATGCCATCCATTCCTCCATATTCATCTATAATTAAGGAAATATGTTCCTTTTTTTGGAGCATTTCATCCCATGCATCAAAAAGAGTCATACTTTCAGGGAATTGAATGATCTCTCTTTTGATGTCTTTCAGTTTTAGGTTAAATTGATCTTCTGCAAGTTTTTCAAAAACCAACTCTCTAAATACATAACCTGTAATGTTGTCTTTATTTTCCTGAAAAATCGGTATTCTTGAAAAATGTAAAAACTCTTTGTTTTTTAAAAATTCTTCTAAAGTCATTTCTTCATTTGCTGTAACCACCACAATTCTTGGCGTCATGACTTCTTTTATTTTTAAACTTTTAAGCTTAATTAGGTTTTGAATAATTTTATTTTCTTTGTCAGCAAAAATTCCTTCTTGGGTACCAATACTTGCCAATGCTGAAATTTCTTCTCTACTAGTGGTTAATTCTGACTTTTCTCTTGCCAACATTTTTGTTACCAAAGTGGAAAGCCAAACCAACGGATAGGTTAATATAACCATCCCTTTAATTACTTTAGCAGAAATTCCTATTAATTCTTTGCAATAATTAGCACCAACTGTTTTGGGTATAATTTCTGTTAACACTAAAATTAGTATGGTTAAAACAGCTGAAACCAAACCAAAATACGCTTCTCCAAACACTATGGTTGCCTGAGCACCAACTCCTGCAGCACCTACGGTATGTGCTACGGTATTTAAAGATAAAATAGCCGACAATGGTTTGTCAATGTCTGATTTAAGTTCCAACATGGTTTCAGCATTTTTGTCTCCTAACTCCATTTTTGATTTCAAAAATGAAACTGGTGTAGATAGTAATACCGCTTCCATGATGGAGCATACAAATGAAGTGAAAAGTGCTATAAACAAGTAAATTAATAATAGAGTCATTTTGAGTTTTATGATAAAATTAAATAAAAAGTAAATTTATATTTAATTAAGTTGATACAGTTAACAAAAACATTTAGTTATTAACCATTTTAGTGTATTCTGCTTCTGATAAAATGGTAACTCCTAATTTTTGAGCTTTTTCCAATTTTGCAGGCCCCATATTATCTCCAGCAACTACATAATCTGTTTTGCTGGAAATAGAACTTGCTATTTTGCCACCATTCGACTCAATGTCTAACTTTAACTCTTCTCGCTCAAATTGCTGAAAAACACCAGATACTACTAAAATTTTTCCTTTTAAAATGTCTGAAGTTTTGGAAGTATTCTCTTTCATTTCCATTTGCAGTCCTGCATCTCGTAAACGTTGTAAAATTTCCAGATTTTCCAATTTATTAAAAAACTGAACAATAGATCCGGCAATCTTGTCTCCGATTTCTTCTACCTCTAACAGATCCTCATAAGTAGCGGCCAACAAGGCATCGATGTTTTGAAAATGAGCTGCTATTTTTTTGGCTATTGTTTCTCCCACAAATCTAATTCCGAGGGCAAACAACACTTTTTCAAAAGGCATTTGCTTGGAGTTTTGCACTCCTGCTACCAAATTCTCTGCACTTTTCTGTGCCATTCGCTCCAGTGGAAGCAACTGCTCTACCCTAACTTCATATAAATCTGCGTAATTATGAATCAAATCGGCTTCAACCAACTGTACAACCGTTTCCTCTCCAATGCCATCAATGTTCATAGCTTTACGACTCACAAAATGCTGGATTCTGCCTATAATTTGAGGAGCACATCCTTCTTCATTCGGACAAAAATGTACCGCTTCTCCTTCATTTCTTACCAATTCTGTGTTGCATTCCGGACAGTGGGTAAGGTATTGGATAGGCTCGTTATTCACATCTCGGTAGGCAACTCCTACAATTTTTGGAATGATTTCCCCGCCTTTTTCCACAAAAACCTCGTCACCGATGTGCAAATCGAGTTTGGCAATTTGATCTGCATTGTGTAAAGAAGCTCTTTTAACAACCGTCCCAGCTAAATTTACCGGTGCTAAATTAGCAACCGGAGTAATGGCTCCTGTTCTACCAACTTGATAAGAAACACTTAACAACTTGGTGGTTACTTGTTCTGCTTTGTATTTGTAAGCCATTGCCCAACGTGGAGCTTTTGCAGTGTACCCTAGTTCTGCTTGGTAATGCAAATTGTTTACTTTAATTACTACTCCATCTGTTTCATATGGCAAATCATGTCGGTGTACTTCCCAATAATCAATAAAATCAAAAACCTCTTGTAAATTTTGGGCAACTTTGGCATTGGTTGGCACCTTAAATCCTAAACTTCTTGCAAAATCCAAGCTTTCAATTTGAGTGGCAAAAGGCAAGGTATTTCCAACCATATTATATAACAAACATTCTAGCGGACGTTTTGCTACCTCGGCACTATCTTGTAATTTCAAACTTCCGGAAGCAGTATTTCTTGGATTGGCATATGGAGTTTCTCCTTTGGCCAACAATGCTTCGTTCATTTTTTCAAAAGCTGCTTTTGGCAAAATAATTTCTCCTCTGATGTCAAATTTCTCCGGATAGTCTCCTTGCAATTGCAAAGGCACCGTTGGAATGGTTTTGATGTTAGCTGTTACTTCATCTCCTTGCAAACCATCTCCACGAGTTACCGCACGAACCAATTTGCCATCTTCATAGGAAATGCTAATAGAAGCACCATCGTACTTTAACTCACAACTGTATGCTACCGATGCTACTCCTAGTTGCTTTAAAATTCGCTGTTCCCAATCTTGTAAATCTTCTTTAGAGTAAGAGTTATCAAGGGAATACATCCGAAATTGATGTACTATTGTAGGGAAGTTTTTAGTCACTGCTCCACCTACTCTTTGGGTAGGAGAATTGGCATCAAAAAACTCCGGATGTTTGCTTTCTAATTGTTGTAACAATACCAATTGTTGGTCAAATTCAAAATCGGAAATCGTGGGGGCATCTAACACATAATAACGATAATTGTGCTCGTGCAATTCTTTTCTAAGTTGGGTAATTTGTTGTGCAATATCCATAGTTACACCAAAATTTGTTCAATTTGTTTGTATAATTCTCCATTGCTTAGTATCGCTCCTTGTTGGATGATTTCAAACAATACTTCATTTCGTTCTTTATCGTATGCTTTCTGACCTCTTAAAATTTCTAATTGGTCAGATTGTAAATTTTTAACCAACCATTCTAATCCTTTGGAAGTCATCAAATCCATTTCTGACCTCAAACTTTTGATGACGATAGAATGCATTTTATCTTGCTTACTTTGAAATAAAAAAATATAATTAGGTGAAAAATGTTCTAAATAATTGGTTTGGTCCAATACTTGTTCCCATATCATGTCCGAAAACAAATCCAACTCTTCCTCTACCAAAACGGAATTGCTTGATTTTAAAGCTTCCCACTGTTTTTTGTCAATAGATTGGGTAGCTAAAAACTTAGCAAATTCCTCATGTAAGGATTCCATTTGTTCTTTGGTTAATCGACTATATTTCATTTTTTTTTATGACTGATAGGTTTAAGGTTAATTTTCTCACTATTCCATAACAACTTACAACCATTCACTATTCACTCCCGACAACTATCAGGACTATTCCCACCTTACTCCAACACATGCAAGCAAGCAAAACGCAATAACAGTTTTTTGATGCCTCCAACTTCAAACTGAATTTCGGCTTTTCTGTCAGCTCCAACACCTTCGAGTTGTATGATTTGCCCTTTGCCAAAGCGTTCGTGCATTACTATATTTCCCGGTGCTAATTTCACGTCAAAACTACCTCCGTTTTCGTTGAAGGTATTCATCGGTTTTAATCTTCTTACATTGGCAGGGACTTCTTGGTTGGCAACTCTTGGTGGGGTTCCGTTACTAGGTTTTTGTAAACGCAATTTGCTTTTGTCTACATCTCCAAAAATATCCAAATCTATTTGTGGTTTATAGGTATAGGAAGTTGTATCCGGATTGAGGTATTCCAGATACGCATCGTCAATTTCTTCAATAAATCGGGAGGGTTCCGCATCGGTGAGTTTTCCCCAACGATATCTCGATTGGGCATACGTTAAATAGGCCTGATGTTCTGCTCTGGTCAATGCCACATAAAACAACCGTCTCTCTTCTTCTAGCTCACTTCTGGTGTTCATGCTCATGGCACTAGGGAACAAATCTTCTTCCAAACCAACCACAAAAACGGTGGGGAATTCCAATCCTTTGGCCAAGTGAATGGTCATCAAAGCTACCCGATCATCATCTGAAATATCTTTATCCATATCCGTTGCCAATGCCACATCTTCTAAAAACTCTGTTAACGAACCCGTTGCTCCATCAATTTCTCTTTGTCCTAAAGTAAAGTCTTTGACCCCGTTGAGTAATTCTTCAATATTTTCTAATCGCGCAATGCCTTCGGGAGTACCATCTTTTTTAAATTCCTGGATCAAACCGGTTTTTTTAACCACCAACTCAGCCAATTGAAAAGCGTCTTGTTGCTGACTCAACACCTGAAAACTTTGGATCATGGTCACAAAATCTTCTAACTTTTGTTTGGTAGGTCCGTTTAGTTTCAAATCCAATGCATGTAAATTCTGCATGATTTCAAACATTGGCTTTTTAAAATGATTGGCTGCCACCGTTAGTTTGTCTATCGTAGTGTCTCCAATTCCTCTTGCCGGATAATTGATCACTCTTACCAAAGCCTCCTCATCTTTCGGATTGATAATCAATCGCAAGTAGGCCAATACGTCTTTAATTTCCTTGCGTTGGTAAAACGACAAACCTCCGTAAATTTTGTACGGAATGTCTCTTTTACGCAAGGCATCTTCAATGGCTCTGGATTGGGCATTGGTTCGGTACAACACCGCAAACTCATGGTTTTTTTGTTGGTATTGCATCTTTTGCTCAAAAATAGTTTGTGCCACAAATCTGCCTTCTTCGTTATCGGTAACACTTCGGTGGACTTTAATTCGAGGGCCATCTTGGTTGTGGGTCCAAACTACTTTATCTAATTTGGTTTTGTTTTTCTCGATGATAGAATTGGCTGCCTGTACAATGTTTTTGGTAGATCGATAATTTTGTTCCAAACGATACACCTGAACTTCTTGATAGTCTTTCTGAAAATTAAAGATGTTATTAATGTTGGCACCTCTAAAGGCATAGATACTTTGGGCATCGTCACCCACTACACAAATATTTTGGAACCGATCTGACAATGCTTTTACAATCAAATATTGCGAGTGGTTGGTATCTTGGTACTCATCTACCAAAATATACCTAAACCGGTTTTGGTACTTGGCCAATACATCCGGAAAACGATTCAACAACTCATTAGTTTTCAACAACAAATCGTCAAAATCCATCGCTCCTGCTTTAAAGCAACGCTCTACATAGTTTTGGTAAATTTCTCCCATTCTCGGACGTTTGCTCATGGCATCTGCCTCTTGTAATTCCGGATTGTTAAAGTAAGCTCGTACTGTAATCAAAGAGTTTTTGTAGGAGGATATTCTGCTGTACACCTGTTTAGGTTTGTAAATATCTTTGTCCAAGTTCATTTCTTTTATCACCGAAGTAATCAATCGAACACTGTCCTGCGTATCGTAAATAGTAAAATTGTTGGGATACCCCAAGCGGTCTGCTTCAATTCGCAAAATTTTAGCAAATACCGAGTGAAAGGTTCCCATCCATAAATTCTTAGCCTCCCCTGCTCCAACAATTTGTGCAATCCGATGTTGCATTTCACGTGCTGCTTTGTTGGTAAAGGTAAGTGCCAAAATATTAAACGCATCTACTCCTTGACTCATCAAGTAGGCAATACGCATGGTCAACACTCTCGTTTTTCCCGATCCTGCACCAGCAATCACCATCATTGGGCCATTGATTTGCAATACCGGAGCTTTTTGGGCATCATTCAATTGATCGATGTACTTTTCTATCATACCATTCCTTCATAAAAACACAAAAATAAGCGTACGTGTTCGTTCTCACAAACCTTTGTTTGGATACTTATTAACTTTTAGTACTTTTGGGCAAAACCAAAAATATGGACCAACAACGCATCATCGAAATATTTATTTATACCATCCCTACTGCTATTGTGGGAGTTACCGCTTACCAAATGGTGAAAGAATTTTTGAAAAACGAAAACAAACGCAGAAATTTTTTGTTGCAAAAAGAATTGTCGCACCAAAGTTTGCCATTGCGATTACAAGCTTATGAACGGATGGCTTTGTTTTTAGAGAGAATTCACCCCAACAAATTGTTGTTGCGAGTAGAACCTCAAAACAACAATAAAAACGATTACGAAAATTTGTTGATTGCACATATTGAACACGAATTTGAGCACAACCTATCGCAACAAATTTATATTTCTGAGTCATGTTGGAAGGTGATCCAAACAGCAAAAAACACCATCATTCAAAACATTCGAAAAATCAATATGAGCGATAAAATTGATAGTGCCCATAAATTAAGAGAAGCTATTTTGCAGGAATTGCTGGAAAATGCATCCCCAAGCGGCTTGGCATTAAGCTATTTGAATGAAGAAGTAAAAACCTTGTTTGCTTAGTTTTTAACCTCACCCAATAGTCGTTCCAAAGCTTGACGATTTTTTTCCGGTAAACGTTGTACCATTTTTTGGTAATACTCTTTTTTGGCTTTTGCCTTGATTTGTTCTCGGATGGCATCTTTACAAAACTGCACAAATTGCCAACGGTGGTGCACCAAACCATCTGCCAAAAGTTCGTAAACATTGGTGTCGTTCGGGTTTAAGAACAACAATTTTTCTATAGAATTTCTTCGAACATACGAAGGAAAATTAGGAGTTGCATATTGCAATAATTCGTCATAATGGGCCAATTTGTTATCCACCCCGTCTGTCATCAATGCCAACGACAACCAGGTAGTGCGAATGTTTTTGTCCTGCAAGCCTACCATTTGGTTGGTTAATTCCAAATACTTTTTTCGGTCTTCCGGAAAACTTTGCCATAGGTTTTGTAGTGCAATTTCTCGGGTAACATAGGAAGGTGCATCCAGCAATGTTTCGTACAAACTTTTCCATTCCACCGGTACTTCATTCCCCAAAGCAGCTGCCATTTGTTGCACTTCGATGTGTTTGGAAGAAAGTGCTTTTTGCACAAAAACTTTCTTTTCTTCGCTATCTATAGGATACAATTGTTTTAGTATTTCTTCCTGTAACCAAGGTTGGTTTTGGTTCCAAATTTCTTCCAATTCATTTGTTTTTTCTGAAATTGGCAACGATTGCATTTCTACCAACTTAAACCATTGCTCCATGATGGAATATTTTTTTAAAATTGCTAACACTTCTGTTAACAGAAAGCCTTTTTCGTACAACCATTTTTGGGCAAAAGCATCCACATTTTGTTTGCTTACTTCGGTTACTATCTTCAAAAAATCGTTGGTAGTAGCCGATTGAAAAGCGTATTGTTGCAAGAATTTTTTAATCGATGCATCCAAAGCTTCAGTTCCAATCAAATGTTCTAAAGCCAATACAGCCCATGCTCCTTTTTGGTAGTATGCCAACGAACTCCCGTTAGAGGAAACCACCAAAAGCGGGTCTTCTTTTGAGGCACGTTGTAAGGTGCTTGCAGTTTCATATATTTTTTGCACAAAATAATCTTCTCCAAACAAATGCTTTTCTGCTTGTAAGGCGTAATAGGTGGCAAATCCTTCGTGCAACCAATGGTGCTCCGAAGTTTTGGAAGTCACCAAATTACCAAACCATTGGTGTGCCAATTCATGGGCATGCACATTCTCATAAGGTCGATCATGGTACCCAATGGCATCTACCATAAATTCTGATGAAAAAATAGTAGAAGTAGTATTTTCCATTCCTGCATATAAAAAATCATATACAGGAACTTGCCGATAAATCCCCCAAGGATAGGGAACTTGCAAGCGTTTTTCGAGGTAGGAAAAAATCTCTTCTGCGTTTTTATACGTTGGTTCCCAATAGTTTTCATGATTTTTGGGCAAATACCATTCCAACGGAGTTTTTAATTTGGTTTGCACTTCTCTTTTTTCAAAATCACCTATGGCCAACATCAATAAATAGCTGCTCATGGGTTGTTGCATTTGGTAATGCCAAGTGGTTTGGTGGTTTTGGGTGGTTTTATGGATCAATTTTCCGTTGGATAAAACCGTAAAGCAATGATTGTAAGTAACTTCTACCGAAAACAAAATCTTTTGTGTAACATCATCTACCGATGGCAACCAATGGCTGGTGTATTTCCCTTGCCCTTGCGTCCAAATTTGGGGCTGGTTTTCGTAATTGGTAAAGTACAAGGTTTGTTTAGGAGTGGCTTGGTAAACGATTTGCACTTGATTGGTTCCTTTTTTCCATTTGCCAACTATTTTTAATTGCTTTTGGTCATATAAAAAGGAAAGATTTTTTTGTTGGAAAATCACTTCTTTTACTTGCATATTTTTGGCATCTAAAACCAAGGTATCCGCATTTTTTACTGAGGTAAAAGTAGCCAGTACAGTCCCGGAAATGCTCTTACTCTCCATTTGAGGTTGCACTTTGGCATGTATTTTTTGAATGTTAATTTGTGCATTTGCCAAGGCAACACATACACCAAAAACAACACTTAAGAAATATTTGAAATAAAAAGTCATGACTCAAAAGTAAAATTTAAAGGGATGCAATGCACAAAAGTTGGTTAAAAAAAGTGGGATTTCTTATCGCCTTCTTACATTTGTGCTTTGACGAATGCGACAGATATATAGCACTTTTTAAATGAAACCCATTCCTACTAAAACCCTTCAAGACCTGGAGTTTGATACCATTTTGCAAAGTATAGCTTTAAAATGCGTTACCGAGCCCGGTAGAGCTCAAGTTTTGACCATACAGCCTTATACCAATCAGGAAGCTCTGCTAGCTTCCTTACAACAAACCAATGAGTATTTGGCCTCTTTTTCCAACCAAAATGCTTTGCCAAATCATGGCTTTGACGATTTGAGTAAAGATTTCCAGTTTTTGGCCATCGACAATAGTCACTTAGATGCCCCGGTGTTTTTAAAAATTAAAGAACTTTGCGAAACTACCATCAAGTTGGCTCGCTTTTTACAAAAAATGGAAGTGTACTACCCCAACTTGTTGGCTTCTTCCTTGCATTTAAATACCACCTTACCAGTAGCAGCTTGGATTGATGCCATTGTAGATGCTTTTGGAGAAGTAAAAAACAACGCTTCTGTTGATTTGGAACATATACGTTACCAAATGGGCTTGATAAAAGGAAAAATCAACCAAAGTTTTGGTACCGCTTTGTCTCATTACAATAGTTTGGGATATTTAGATGAAATAAGAGAAAGTGTGGTAGACAACAAAAGGGTGTTGGCTGTGCTTTCGATGTATCGAAAAAAGGTAAAAGGAGCAATTTTAGGAATGAGTAAAACGGGAAGCATTTCGTATGTAGAGCCTGAATCGACCAACCAATTTACCAGAGAGCTACAAAACTTACAATGGGAAGAAAAAGAAGAAATTGAAAAAATACTCAAAAAGTTAAGTGCACAAATTCGACCGTTTATCAACGATTTGGTGGCCTACCAAACTTTTTTAACCCATATAGATGTGGTGGCTGCCAAAGCCAAATATGCCAGACAAATTCATGCCATTTTACCGGAAATTAACCAAGAAAAACGGTTGTATTTTAGAGATGCCTACCACCCTATTTTGTGGGTAACCAACCAAGCCAAAAAGCAGAAGACTTTTCCGCAGACCATTGCATTGGAAAACGACAAACGCATTATTGTGATTTCCGGGCCTAATGCCGGTGGAAAAACCATTTCGTTAAAAACCGTTGGGCTCTTACAACTCATGTTGCAATCGGGTATTTTAATTCCGGTGCATGAACGAAGTACTACTTGTTTGTTCGATCGGATTTTAACAGATATTGGTGATAACCAATCTATTGAAAATCATTTAAGTACCTATAGTTATCGATTGAAAAACATGAACTACTTTTTAAAGAAGTGTTCTTCCAATACCTTGTTTTTGATTGACGAATTTGGTACGGGTTCCGATCCGGAATTGGGTGGTGCTTTGGCAGAAACTTTTTTAGAAGAGTTTTACCATCTCGAGGCTTATGGCATCATCACTACCCATTATACCAACTTAAAAATTTTGGCCAATGAATTACCTTATGCCATCAATGCCAATATGTTGTTTGACGAACGTTCGTTAGAGCCCATGTTCCAACTACATTTAGGGCAACCCGGAAGTTCGTTTACCTTTGAAGTGGCACAAAAAAATGGCATTCCGTATGGTTTGATCAACCGAGCCAAAAAGAAAATTGAACACAGCAAAGTTCGCTTTGATAAAACCATTGCCACTCTGCAAAAAGAAAGAGCCAAATTGGAAAAAACTTCTACCAATTTGAAAGAAGAAGAACAAAAAGCAAGAGAGGAAAGCACGAAAATGAAGGAGATTAACGACAAAATCAAAGACAAACTAATCAAATACCAAGAGTTGTATGACCAAAACCAACGCTTGGTGTATTTGGGACAAAAATTAGACGATTTGTCGTTAAATTACCTGAACAATGCCAACAAAAAAGTGTTGATTGGAGAATTACTGAAGGTGGTTGAAATGGAAAATGCCAAACGCAAAAAAGCTTCTGCCAAAGAAATTGCCCTACAGAAGAAAGAGCAACAAGTGTTGCAAAAAGAGGTGGCACCAAAGTTGGAAGAAATTAGAAAAGAAAAGAAAGCCAAAAAAATCAAAGAGCAAAAATTAGAAGCCGAAAAACCGGTGTATGTGCCTAAGGTAGGTGACCGAGTTCGCATGATTGATGGCAAAGCTGTAGGCTCAATCGATTCGATTGAAAAGAACAAAGCAGTGGTGAATTACGGAGTTTTTACCTCCAAAGTTTCGTTAGAAATGTTAGAATTAGTAGAAAAAGGCAAGTAAGATGGAACTACCAAATAAAAAAATTGTGTTGTTTGATGGGGTTTGTAACTTATGCGAAAGCAGTGTGCAAATGATTATAAAACACGACAAAAATGAAGCTTTTATGTTTGCTTCGCAACAATCGGAAACCGGAAAAGATATCTTGCGGTATTTGGGCATCGACACCAAAAAAATGGATGGCATTGTTTTGTATGAGCCCGGAGTAGCTTACTTTATCAAATCGGATGCTGTGATGGAAATTTTAAAAGAATTCCCTTTCCCCTATTCCCTTATGCGTGTTTTTAGATTTTTACCTCTTTCAATTCGAGATGCTGTTTACGATTATATTGCCAAAAATCGCTACACATGGTATGGCAAAAAAGAAGCTTGCTGGTTGCCTACCAAGGAGTTGAAGGCAAAGTTTTTGGAATGATGGTTTTGAAAGTTTAACGTTTAAAGTTTGTCCTCACAACCCACAACTCACAATCCACAACTCATAACTCACCCCCTCACTAAAAAACCCCTTTCAATGCCTCATTTTTTATTTGAATAGAAGCTGGTGAAAATTGAAACTTTTCTTGCAACAAAGTAGCATACACACTTCTAAAATCAGTTTCAAAAACCAAATCGCCTTGTTGGAATTGGCTTAAATTTGGATTGGAACCTATTACTTTTCCTTTGTTGTTGCCTCCTATAATTAACATAGGTCCGGCAGTGCCATGATCGGTACCCGAACCATTTTCTTTAACCCTTCTACCGAACTCTGAAAAAACCACCAAAGTGACTCTGCTTAACAAAGCATTCTTT
>CAZAHJ010000034.1:11601-20804 GCA_964485115.1 uncultured Flavobacterium sp. | reverse complement strand
CAGTTGTATCACAACAATCGATACATGTCTGCCACGGTTTCTGCTAGTTTGGCACCCGGTTTTAGTATGATTGATGGCATCAAAGCTATGGATGCTGCCAAAGAGAAAATTTTAGACGAAACCTTTACAACCGATTTAGGTGGTGAATCGAGAGATTTTGTAGAAAGTAGTTCCAATACTTTATATGCTTTCGGATTGGCTTTGTTGTTAATCTTTTTGATTTTGGCAGGGCAATTTGAAAGTTTTGTAGATCCTTTCATTATTATTTTAACCGTACCAATGGCAGTGGCTGGAGCTTTATTCTCCTTGTGGTTATTTGGGCAATCATGGAACATATTTAGCCAAATAGGTACCGTGATGTTGGTTGGATTGGTAACCAAAAACGGTATTTTGATTGTAGAATTTGCCAACCAATTGCGAGAAAAAGGAATGGACAAAACCCAAGCTGTAATGCAAGCAGCAGAGTCGCGTTTACGACCTATTTTAATGACTAGTTTGACCTTAGCTTTAGGTGCTTTGCCAATTGCATTATCCCTTGGTGCAGCATCAAAAAGTAGAATGGGTATGGGTATTGTAATTGTTGGGGGAACCGTATTCTCATTAATATTGACCTTGTATGTGATTCCAGCAATATATTGGATGTGGTCCAGACCCAAAAAGCACAAATCGGAATTGGATTTGATCGATTCCTACGAAAAACAAGTGTAAGCTACATGAAAAAAATATATTTACTTTTAATCCTATTCAACTTTTACTTCTTGCAAAGTCAGGAATTACTGACTTTACATCAAGCAGTTGAAATCACTTTATCTAACAACTTTGACATTCAAATAGTAAAAAACCAGCTTAAAGTTGCCCAAGAAAACAACCAAATTGGCAATGCCGGAATGTTACCCCGAGTTACTGCTTTGGTAAACAACACCAATACGTTACAAAATGCAACATTAACCCAAGCTAGTGGCAACGAAATTGACATTGATGGAGCAAGAAACTTTAATATAAGTTATGGTTTGGCATTAGAATGGACTGTTTTTGATGGTTTTCAAATGTTTCACAGAAAAAAAATATTGGCAGAGACAGAAAAACTAGGAGCAACCGAAGTGAGGATTGCTGTTTTGCAAAATGTGTCGGCCGTAATGAACCAATACAATTTGATTGTAAATTTATCTAAACAAAAAAAAGCGTTAGATACCATCGTACAAGTTTCGGAATACCGATGGAATACAGCAAAAACCAGATTTGAAATTGGAAAAGCCTCTAAGTTAGAAGTGTTAAATGCCGAAGTAGATTACTTGGCAGATCAATCTAATTTGATGCGAATGCTGGAGCAAATTCAATTAGCCAAAATTCGATTAAATGAATTAATGGCTCGTGAAGCAAGTAATAACTTTGAAGTTGAAAACAAAGTAGATGTTGCAGAAAACTTACAATTGATAGAAATTTTAGAGTTAGCCAACAAGCAAAATCCAACTTTACAAGCCAATTATTTGCGTGAAAAAATTCAGGAATCACAAATCAAGCAAATCAAAGGAGAACGATTGCCGAGCATTGCGGTTAGAGGAGGATATGATTTTGTTCGTTCGCAATCTCCTTTTGGGTTTATTGTGGAGTCGGAAGGCAGAAACCTAACTTATGGATTTGGCATCACCATGAATGTTTTTGATGGCAACCAAGTTAACAGACGCATCAAAACCGAAAGTATCTTGCTAGAAAATACCAAATTAGAAATAGAACGTCAAAAAAACACTTTGCAATCGCAAATTCACCAAGCTTATCAAAGTTATTTAACCAATTTAAGTTTGTGGAAATTGGAACAAAAAAATGAACAAATTGCCAAACAAAATTTAGACATTACTTTAGATAAATTCACTATTGGTAAAATTCCGGCAGTTGACTTTAGAGTAGCACAACAAAATTATTCGAATACTGTAATTCGTTTAACAGAAGCCCATTTTTTAGCCAAACAATCGGAACTATTTTTGTTAGAATTGGCAGGAAATATTGCAGTTAACTAAATAATGTGAGTTCAATTTATTACTCAATTTAAACTTTTTAATTTAATCCCCTTTAATTGGTTTTTACAGATAATCTCTGCGAACTTTGCGACTCTTTGGAGAAAATTAATGAATATTTATATATATCAGTTAATCAAATGATGTAAATCGAACTCAAGTTCATTATGCTGTTGGTATAATTCTACACAATTGCTATCTTCGGGCATTGCATGTAAAAAAAATTCTTCATGAAAATTGTTTTTTTAACCGGAGCAGGTATGAGTGCCGAAAGTGGCATCAAAACTTTTAGAGATGCCGATGGCTTATGGGAAGGGCACGATGTAATGCAAGTGGCATCACCCGAAGGATGGCAACAAAACCCGGAATTGGTTTTAGATTTTTACAACCAACGCAGAAAGCAGTTAAAAGAAGTACAACCTAATGAGGGACACTTGGCTATTGCTTCTTTAGAAAAAGAACATGAAGTATGGATCATTAGCCAAAACGTAGATAATTTACACGAAAAAGCAGGGAGTAGCCATATCGTGCATTTGCATGGGGAACTTACCAAAGTAAGAAGTGTTCATAACGAAGATTATGTTTTAGACTGGGAAAACGACCTGTTTTTAGGAGATACCGATCCGGATGGACACCAACTACGACCTCATATTGTTTGGTTTGGCGAAATGGTTCCTGAATTAAGTCAGGCACAAGAAATCATTCGAAATGCAAATTTGGTAGTTGTGATTGGCACTTCGTTACAAGTGTATCCGGCTGCAAGTTTGATGCACGATGCTCCTTATCGTTGTCCGGTAGTATACATCGATCCAAAACCATCCATGATTTACGATTTGATCCAGCCTTTGCATGTCATAGAAAAAGGAGCTTCGGAAGGCATGCAACAACTAATCCAATGGATAGCTAATGGAAAATTTGGTATATAGAAATTTTTACTTATTAGATTTCATGCTATTGCCTCATGCTGACAGAGAAGCTGCTGTTGGAATGGCAAAATACATGAAAAATCATTTCCCTTTTTTAGGAATCCAGGCAACTTTGCGAAAAGAAATTTTAAGGGACTTTAAAAAGTCGGCAATTAATAATGAAATCATGCAATGGGACTTTATCCGGTATTTACAACATCAAAGTTGTAGAGAATACCATTATTTTGCTATGGAATTGGCAAAAATGAAAGTCCAAAAAAAACTGGAAATTTCAGACATCGAGCATATCACATTCATGTTACAAACCAATGCTTGGTGGGATACTGTTGATTTTTTAGCTGTTCATGTTTTGGGTGTTTATTTAAAAAAGTTTCCTGAAAAAGTCACAGAGATTTTAGACCAATATACCCAAAGCAAACATTTGTGGTTACAACGAAGCACTTTATTATTTTCGTTATTTTATAAGCAAGAAACCGATTGGGTGTTACTAAAAAAACAAATCTTGTTATTGCAAAATCACAAAGACTTTTTTATTCAAAAAGCGATTGGTTGGAGCCTTCGCCAATATGCAAAAACAAATGCATTGGAAGTATTAACATTTGTAAATAGCGCTGATTTTCAGGGAAATAATTTAGCTAAGAAAGAAGCTTTAAAACATTTTTAATAAAATTACCAATCAATTTGCTTCTTATTACAAATTTCCACAAATATGGTTGCCAATAAAAAATGTTGGTTCCCAAACCATTTTCCTTGATTGGCACTAAGTGGAGATGGGTGTCCGGATGTTAAAACCAAATGTTTGGAAGTATCAATCCATTTTAACTTTTTTTGTGCAAAAGTACCCCAAAGCATAAATACAATATGTTGATGGTGCGTTGAAATATCTTTTAAAAATGCATCTGTAATGACCTGCCATCCAAAATGTTGGTGGCTATTTGCTTGGTCTTTTTCTACTGTTAAAGTGGCATTTAACAACAAAACGCCTTGTTGGGCCCATCTGCTTAAATTACCTGAGGTTGGTAAAAAAATTTGTTGGTAGTTTTGTTGAATCTCTTTAAAAATATTCATTAACGAAGGTGGAATTTTCATCCCGTCCGGTACGGAAAAACTCAAACCATGTGCTTCTCCTTTCCCGTGATAAGGGTCTTGCCCTAAAATAACTATCTTTAAATCAGAAGACTTACAAATTTTAAAGGCGTGAAAAATTTGATCTTTTGGGGGATAACAGACAGAGTTTTCGTAAGCATCTTCTACCCTATCCCAAAGTTTTTTAAATTCTGGTGTATGTAAAATAGGTTGCAAATAATTCCAATCTTTTGGTAGCGTTGGCAGTATCATGTCTATTATATATATCAAGTGAAGCTAAGGTAATACATTTCAAAACATGGTTCAAAAAAAACTACATTTGCACCATGCCAAAAGAAATATTACTTCCGGTTACTCCAGAAACTGCTGCAAATGCAGAAGCTACTTTGCAACAACTCATCCATCATATCCAATGTAAAAAAGAGGATATCCTACATTGGCATATTCGAAAGAAATCTGTAGATGCAAGGCAACGTCAAATCAAAATACAACTTCGCATTGTAGTGTATTTTCAAGGAGAAATTCCGCCTACAAAAGAAGAGTGGATGCCCGATTACCCCATGGTGCATCACCAACAAGAAGTGGTAGTAATTGGTGCAGGTCCTGCTGGATTGTTTGCTGCTTTGCAATTGATAGAGCTTGGATTGAAGCCAATTGTATTGGAAAGAGGAAAAAATGTAAAAGACCGAAGAAGAGATTTAAAAGCAATTAATCGAGATCACATAGTTAATGCAGAATCTAATTATTGTTTTGGAGAGGGGGGTGCAGGCACCTATTCAGACGGAAAATTGTATACTCGCTCCAAAAAACGTGGAGATATTGAACGTATCCTACATTTGTTTGTGGCATTTGGAGCATCCCCAGATATTTTGGTAGATAGCCATCCACATATTGGGACTAATAAGCTTCCGGGTATTATTGAAGCAATGCGAGAAAAAATCATTGCCTGTGGTGGTGAGGTCCTTTTTAATAGCAAAGTAGTAGATTTTTCTATTAAAAATCTTAGCATCCAAGGCGTAGTTTTGGCAAATGGCGATTACATCGATTGCCAACATGTGATATTGGCAACCGGACATTCTGCAAGAGACATCTTTACCCTTTTACATCACAAAGGAATTGCCATTGAAGCAAAATCTTTTGCATTAGGGGTTCGTGCAGAACATCCTCAATATTTAATCGATCAAATTCAATACAAATGTGCCGATAGAGGTTTGTACCTCCCTCCTGCTCCGTATAGCATCGTAAAACAAGTAAACAACCGAGGCATGTATTCGTTTTGTATGTGTCCGGGTGGCATTATTGCACCATGTGCCACCAACCCGGGAGAAGTGGTAACCAATGGTTGGTCGCCATCTAAAAGAGACCAAGCTACAGCAAATTCCGGAATTGTAGTAGAACTTACTTTAGAAGATTTTAAACCATTTGCAGCTTTTGGACCATTAGCAGGAATGAAATTTCAAGAATCGATTGAGCAAAAAGCTTGGGAGTTGGCAGGAAAAAGTCAAAAAGTTCCAGCCCAACGCATGGTTGATTTTACACAAAAAAAAGTTTCTGCTGAAATTCCAAAAACATCTTACATTCCTGGCACTACTTCCATAGAATTAGGAGAAGTGTTTCCGGCATTTTTATCCTATACCCTTAGAAAAGGTTTTCAAGAATTCGGACAATTAATGAAAGGCTATTTTACCAACGAAGCCATTTTACATGCTCCGGAAAGCAGAACCTCTTCACCGGTAAGAATTCCCAGAGATGAAAATACCTTACAACACATTCAAATCAAAGGACTATATCCTTGTGGAGAAGGTGCAGGTTATGCCGGAGGCATTGTATCTGCGGCTATGGATGGAGAAAAATGTGCACGAAAAGTTTTTGAAGCAATAAGAGATTAGTTTTTTGTAGCTACTTAATCTTCGCTTCTCACTGTCTTTTTACTTCCTTCATACATTTCATAACAAACCAACTTAGCTTCTAGTTTGCCATTAAATAGCTTAATTTTTTTAGATGGTTTTAGCCCAACAAACTTCAATCCCTCTAAATGAGACGAAATCATCCATGCTTTGGTACCAGGGTAACCATGTTTTAAAGTAGTTCCAATTTTAGAATAAAAATCGTTGGCATCAATTTGCAAACGTTCCCCGTAAGGAGGATTAAAAACCACATGAAGAGGACCTTCCGTTTCTTTTTTAGTTGAAAAGAAATCTTCGTGTGAAACAGTAATATAATCTTCTAATTTTGCATGCTCCACGTTTTCTGTTGCTTTTCTAACGGCACTTGGAGCTTTGTCAACCCCTATAATTTGGTAATTAAAGTCACGAGTTTTCTTCATCAAGCTCTCCAAAACTATTTCAAATAAGTCCGGTTCCCAATCGTTCCAACGTTCAAAAGCAAATTCTTTACGGTTCAAATTAGCAGGAATATTGCAAGCTATCATCGCAGCCTCAATTAAAAAAGTACCACTACCACACATGGGATCTAAAAAATTAGATTGACCGTTCCAACCTGACAACAACAAAATTCCAGCTGCCAACACTTCGTTAATTGGAGCAATATTGGTTTGGGTTCGGTAGCCTCTTTGATGTAATGATGCTCCGGAGGAATCTAAGGAAACACTGCACTTTTGGGCATCAATATGCACATGAACGGTAACATCAGGAAACTCTTTATCGATATTCGGACGTTCTCCAGTTTTCTCTCTTATTTGATCCACTATTGCATCTTTAGCTTTTAATGCTACAAATTGTGTATTCTTAAAGATAGATTGATGCTCTGTAACTTGTACCATGAAAGTTTGATGTGGTTGGATAATTGGCAACCAGTCGATTTTTTGAATGCCATGATATAAATCCAACTCTTTTCGCATAGGAAATTCGTACACCGGCTTTAAAATTCTTATTGCTGTTCTGCAAGCCAAGTTAGCTTTGTACATAAAACCTTTATCACCCAAAAATTGCACTGAACGAACACCGGTTTGTACTTTTTGAGCACCTAAATTTCTTAATTCTTGGGCTAATATTTCTTCTAAACCGTAAAAGGTTTTTGCCAACATCGGAAACAATTCCATAAAAACAGTGATTTCATGCAAAGGTAGGTTATATTTTGTGATTGCTATTGTAATTGTCCATAATCAATTAAATGGAAATGTTTAAAAAAATCTATACAAAAATGAATTTCTAAAATATAACCGCAGATTTATTTCTAAACTTATTTTCTTCTTAATTTCCAAATTCCATTAAGAATAACCGTAGACAAAATAATTAAAGCACCAAAATAAAAGTTTGTATTCATTTGTTCTTTTTCACCAAATAAAATAAGTGCTAGTAAAATTCCATATATAGGTTCTAAGTTAATAGTTAGCATTACAGTATATGGCGTTAAATGTTTTAATACTTGAACAGATGCAATAAACGCATAGGCGGTACATACGGAACTTAACAAAAATAAATAACCAAAATCAGCAGTAGAAAGTAAAAAAAAATCAATTGTAAATCCGCCTGTAAGCAACAGAAAAAGACTTAAGAAAACTACTCCTGCAGCTAACTCATGAAAAGAAATAACAGACGGAGCAACTTGATTGGCCAAGTTTCCATTAACCACTGAAAACAATGCTGATAAAAAAGCGGAAATTAATGCTAAAATGATTCCGAAGTAATAATTACTCTCCGTTTTAAAAATTAAAAAGAGTCCACCTACTACAAGCAGTCCGAATATGACTTCATAGGCAATAATTTTTCGTTTTTGAAAAAACGGTTCAATCAATGAGGTAAAAAAAGCACCCGTGGAAATACATGCCAATGTAATGGAGACATTTGAAACCTTAATAGCCCAAAAAAAAGTAAGCCAGTGCAACGCAATAATGACTCCTAATAGCCATAATTTTTTTAAAATTCTTGCTGTTACTTGGATACTTTGTTTTCTAATCCACAAAAAAGCACCTACCAATATTACCGCAATCGACATGCGAAACCAAACCAAAGGCAATGCTTCTTTTTGAATGAGAGCTCCTAAAATAGCAGTAAAACCCCAAATAAAAACAATGAGGTGTAAATGTAAATAACTTTTAATCTTATCGTTTGGCATTTCGCAATAAATAAATTGCTATTAATCCGAAAAAGATATTTGGAAACCAAACAGCTAGTAACGGATTCACACTCGATTTTTCGGCTAGTGTGGTAAAAACTTTATCAAAAAACACATAACTAAACCCTACCAAAATACCAATAGCCAAGTTTACTCCCATCCCTCCTCTTCGCTTGATAGAGGATACAGACACGGCAATAATAGTTAACACAAATGCTGCAATGGGTAAACTGAATTTTTTATAGAATTGAACTTCATACACATTTACATATGCATTTCCTCTGGCTTTCTCTTTTTGTATAAACTTTCGTAAATCATTTAATGGCAATGTTTCTGCTATATAAATTACCGGAGTTAAATCGTCCAAATCAAATTGGAATATGGTGTCCTTTTTTTCAGCATATACTAATCGATCGGCATCTTTACCAACTATTCTTTTTTTGTAGTCAAACATGGTATAAGTAGTATCTTTTTCATTAAATCGTAATCGGGATGCTGTGATTTTAGAAATCATTTGGTTGCCCTTAAAAGTTTCTAACTGAAAATTAAAAGCTGTTTGGGTTTGGTTATTAAAACCACTCACATACAAATACGTATTAGGATCTATTTGCCGAAAAACATTAGAGCTTTCCTTGATTTCTTGGTTGTTTTTTAAATACCTGTATCTAAAATCGTTAAAACCTTTACTTGCAGCTGGCACAATGAAAAACCCCATTAACATGGCAAAAACAGATATAATCGTAGCACCAATAAAATAGGGCTTTAAAAACCGTGTAAAACTTATTCCTGAACTTAAAATTGCTATGATTTCGGTATTACTTGCCATTTTAGATGTAAACCATATGACCGACAAAAACAAGAAAATCGGAAACAAAGCATTGGCCCAATAAATGATAAAATTACCATAGTAATTGATGATTTCATCCAAAGGAACTTCGTTCATCAACATTTTGTTAATTTTTTCTGAAATATCAATCACAATCCCAATAGGTATAAACATAAACAACATCACTAAAAAAGTAATGATGTATCGTTTTAATATGTATTTATCGATGATTTTCATCTTTATTTGTAGATGATTGATAGTTAATGGTTAATGGTT
>CAZAHJ010000034.1:0-11501 GCA_964485115.1 uncultured Flavobacterium sp. | reverse complement strand
GATGGTTGATGGTTGATGGTTGATGGTTGATGGTTGATGGTTGATGGTTGATGGTTGATGGTCGATGGTTGTTGGTTGTTGGTTGTTGGTTGTTGGTAGATAGTAATATAAATGTCACATCTCACTATTCACTATTCATTATTCACTATTCACTATTCACTATTCACTACAACCTATTACTCATTTGCTTTACTATTTGTTCTTTCCACACTCTAAAATCTCCTGCTAAAATATGTTTTCTTGCTTCGCGAACCAACCACAAATAAAAGCCTAAATTATGAATGGTAGCAATTTGTTTTCCTAAATATTCATTGGCAGCAAACAAATGTCGCAAATAAGCTTTGGTGTACTCTGTATCTACATAGGTAATTCCCATGGCATCTATTGGTGAGAAATCGTCTTCCCACTTTTTATTCTTAATGTTAATTACTCCATGAGCAGTAAACAACATGCCGTTTCTGGCATTTCTGGTTGGCATCACACAATCAAACATATCAATACCTAACGCAATGTTTTCTAAAATATTGATTGGAGTACCCACTCCCATCAAATATCTTGGTTTGTCCTTTGGTAAAATTTCGGTCACCACTTCGGTCATAGCATACATTTCCTCTGCTGGTTCCCCCACACTTAATCCTCCAATAGCATTTCCAGGAGCACCTGCATTGGCAATGTATTCAGCAGACTCTCTTCTTAAATCTTTATATGTACTTCCTTGAACAATCGGAAATAAAGCTTGATCATAATCATACTTTGGTAGTGTTTTTTCAAAATGTGCAATACATCTATCCAGCCATCGATGGGTCATGTGCATTGATTTTTTAGCATAGCGATAATCACATGGATATGGAGTACACTCATCAAATGCCATGATGATGTCCGCACCAATGGTGCGTTGGATTTCCATCACATTTTCTGGAGAAAAAAAGTGGTAAGAGCCGTCAATATGACTTTTAAATTTCACACCCTCTTCTTTAATTTTTCTGTTAGAGGACAACGAATATACTTGGTAACCACCTGAATCAGTTAAAATATTGCGATCCCAGTTCATAAAACGATGCAAACCACCAGCCTTTTCTAAAATATCCATTTGCGGACGTAAGTACAAATGGTAGGTATTTCCGAGAATGATGTCGGGATTAATATCGTTTTTTAGTTCTCGTTGATGTACCCCTTTTACAGAGGCAACGGTACCAACAGGCATGAATATTGGAGTTTCAATAGTTCCGTGATCGGTAGTGATAACCCCTGCCCTAGCTTGGGAATTGGGGTCGGTGGTCAGTAATTCAAATTGCATGTGCTAATTTTACCTTCATTTCAAAGAAAGCAAATATACAAATTCGAATATATAGCAATGTAACTTTTAAATAGTTAATTCAAATGAATTATAATGTTACTTTTCAGAAAACTCTAATATTCCATAAGGAGTTTCAGGCAAGTTGCTTCTCCATACATCTCCAAACTTTGATTGTAAATGTGCTTCAATTAAAGCATTGGTTATTTTTGCCTTTTGCTCTAAATACGGATAAATAGCACAAGTTTCCCGAAAAAATCCAATGCCATATTTTTCTGTAAAGTTAACATGCTCTTTGGTGAGCATATCAGAAATTCCAAAAACAATAAACTTAGCTTGATTGTTTTCAATTTCTTTTTTTACGGCTTCTTTTAATTTTTCCACATTTAATTCAGTGGAAATCTCTAATTTTTGATTGCTTTTTTCTGTTTTGTTCTGTCCAAAAGAAAGGGACAAAAGGAACAGACTAAAAAACAAATTTCTTGAAATTTTCATATTGCTTTAATTACAAATTTATCGTAAAATATGTTCCATTTTCTTGCCTTTTGCCAATTCATCTACCAATTTATCCAAATAGCGAACTTTTTTGGTGAGTTCGTTTTCAATGTTTTCTATTCTGTATCCACATATTACACCAGTAATAAGTGAGGCATTTTTATGTAAATTGGCTCGGTTAAAAAATGTATAAAACGGAGCCTTTTCCTCCATTAAACTTTGCAAGTCTTCCTTATTAAAACCTGTTAACCATTGAATCACTTGGTGTAACTCTTCAATAGTTCTACCTTTTCTCTCTACTTTTCTTATATAATGCGGATAAACAGATGCAAAGGTCATCGATGCCATTCTTTGATGATGTTGTTCGGTTGGTGTCATATGTTTATATTAACTTGTTATTCATTTACTCATTGGTGCAGGCAACAAAAAGAAAATCCATGCAAACCACGAAATAAAAACTATTAAAATCCAAACTAATTTTTCTCTTTTGGAACCAACTATCACTTGGTTTGGAACCAACCAAAAAAGCAAAACAGCTAATAGGAACTGCAGACAAAAACATTCAATTTCAATTTTAAAAAATCAAATTTAACTATAAAGCAGTATTTGTTGAAGTAAAATCAATGAAAGTTGAAAGATTATGAAATTTCTCCCACAATTTCCTTACTTGATAAAAATTGAAAGGTGAGCGTTATAGCAAAAATAATTCCAACTTTTATTAAAAAATTCCATTCAAAGAAATCGAATTTGTATGATATGGCTGAAAAAACAAAAAATAATACTAGCAATTGAAAAATCATCCGATTCAGAACCGAACTTTTTGCATATTGTATGGCATTTTGCAACTCAAATTCGTTCCACCCTCCGTGCAAACACATTTTTTTGATTTGTTGAAGCAATACTTTCCAAGCATGCATAGCTGCTTTGGTTGACATACCGTGACTAGTATTCACCTCTAGTTGAATCGCTACACTATTTTCCATCCACTTCATTTCAAGAGTGGCCTCCCATTTTAGGGGGTTAACTTTCCATCCTTCCCAAAATGACTTTTCATTTTTAAAAATCCATGTTTGGTTACTGGAATCGTGCAATAGCAATCCATGTTTTGACAAATGTTTTTGTAAAATAGGCAGATGCACCTCATTTTGAGAAATTTGTAATACAAATTGCTTTTTCATGACTTACATATTTTGGGTGTAGTAATTGTAGTCTTTTAACACGGTACGAATAAAGTCCATGTCGTTCCCCATTTTATTGGTTATTCCCCCAACTTGTTCAATTTTCTCTCTTAATTTAATTAAAGTTTGGTAATCACGTTGCAATACTGAACGTTCAAAAGATTCTTTAATAATTCGAACATCGTTATCAGAAAGTTTGATCACTTGTGGATAAATTGGTTGGTAATCTCCCTGAATTTCTTGTAAAATGGTATGGTTGATGTCCACCTTATTCTGCAAACTGATTACCGCAGTTCCGGCAGCCATGTCACCCAAGCGTTGGGTTTTGCTACTACTTATCATGGTTATCAAACCAATCATTCCAGAATTGGTACTGATATCTATCAAACGAAATAACCAACGAATGATATAGTCTCCAAAAGTTGCTTGGTATCCATCTATTTTGACCACTTTAGTTTTCATCATTTTCTTTCCTAATGTTTGTCCTTCAAAAATAGATTCCAACAATAAAGAGTAAAAAATAACCGGAAAGTAAAAAATAACATATACACTAATTTGAGACCAATTATCTAATGTGTTTGCCCAATCTTCAATTCCTACTGCAACAAAAAAAACGTAATACACGGTAATGGCATAAGCTATCTTAATCAACCAATCTAAAACATAGCCTAAGATGCGATCTCCAACAGATGCAGCTTGAAAATGAATGGTAACATTTTGAGTGGTTACAATAGCGAGTTGTGACATATTTTTATATTTTAGCACTCATGAGAGAAGTGGCATTTATTAAGCAAAATAAACAAAAATGGTTGGATTTTGAACAAGCCCTTTTTGGAAAAATAAAAAAATCACCAAATGAACTTGCCCAAGGATACATTCATTTGATGAATGATTTATCTTATGCACAAACGTATTATCCGAAAAGTAAATCTACAGTTTATTTGAATTATTTGGCTGCACAAATTTTCCAAAAGATTTACAAAACCAAACGAACCGATCGCAACCAATTGGTGCAATTCTTTGCTATTGATATTCCTTTGGTATTACACGAATACCGAATATATATTGGTTATGCTTTTATTTTATTCTTCTTGTTTACAGCTATTGGAGCTGTTTCTGCTCATTACGATTTAGACTTTATACGATTGATTTTAGGTGATGCTTATGTTAATGAAACATTGCAAAATATTAAAAATGGAAATCCGGTGGCTATTTACAAAACAGGTAGCAATTGGGGCATGAGTATTGGCATCACTTTAAATAATATATACGTTGCTTTGAGATGTTTTATTTGGGGAATATTTTTAGGCTTTGGTACCTTTATCGTATTACTTCAAAATTGCATTATGCTAGGTGCTTTTCAGTATATGTTTTACAGAGAAGGTGTACTTTTAGAAAGCATGCGAGGTATTTGGATTCATGGTGCGATGGAAATTTTTGCCATCGTTATTTCGGCTGCATCCGGATTTGCACTAGGAGCTTCGGTATTATTTCCGAAAACTTTTTCTAGATTAAATAGTTTTAAAATTGGTTTTAGAAACAGTTTAAAAATATGCTTGAGTACCATGCCATTCTTTTTAATGGCAGGCATATTAGAAGGTTATGTTACCCGTTATGCCCTTGAAATGCCTTTGGTACTTAACTTAATTATCATTTTCGGAACGTTAAGTTTCATCTCTTTTTATTATTTAATTTATCCGTACTGGATTTACAAAAAAAGTAAAGCTTATCAATTATGACCTCGTTGTATCAAGTTAGAACATTTGGGCAGTTGCTCAACGACACTATTGCATTTTTTAAAAGCGATGGGAAAAACTTTTTTAGAGTATTTTTTACTGTTTTGGGTATTCCATTGGTATTAATTGGGGTAAGTATTTACTTTTTAATGACTGTTTTTTTTGAAGGTGCTTTTGGTCTTTCAAGTACTGGTGGTATGTTTAGCCCTGGTGCTACTATATTCAACAACATGGAATTATTTATAGGATTTGGGCTATTGGCAATAATTGGAACCATCTTTTTAAGCATTTTTCATTTTTGTTATCCTATCATCTATTTCCATTTTAAAGAGCAAGGAAATGAAAAACCTGAAGTAAAAGATGTTCTGCAATTCATGAAACAATCGTGGAAAAGAATTTTGGTGTTTTTTATTTTGTTATTTCTGATGATAATTCCGTTAGCATTGGTGTACGTTGGTGTGATAATGGCAAGTATTTTCAGTATTTTTCTTTTTCCAATCATGCTACTCCTCTACCCTGCTTTTTTCTGTTGGTTTATGCTCAGCTTGCACCACTATTTAATACAAAAATCGTCATTAAACGATGCCTTTCAAACTGCTTGGAATTATTTAAAGAATGGTTTTTGGAAAAACGTTTTTTCAACCATCATTTCTTTTGTGTTAGTGCAAGTAATGGTGACTGTAATTACCATGATACCTTATATTTTCTTATTTATTAGCATTTTTGCTGGAATGAATGAACCTGGAGCACAAAGCGAAACATTTTCATCTATCGGAATTATCTTTACCATTGTATTATTAGTTGCAATCATTTCCTCTTATGTGTTTGGCAATTTTATGGTAGTAAACCAAAGTTATATTTATTTTTCTGAAAAAGAATCCGCTGAAAATACTTCAACCAAATCGGATATTGATTTAATTGGTACCCATGAAGCATAAGTTTTGGAGAATTCTTTTGGCATTTTATGTTGGCAGTACCTATTTGTATTCCCAACAAGATACCTTGGCTACCCAACGAAAGTTTTCGGATAACTTTCAGGAAAAATACCAAGACAAGGACTTTATTTACGAACAAAAAAAACATACAGCAAATTGGTGGGACCAATTGGTGGAGAGCATTACGCGTTTTATTCAGGACTTATTTCGAATCAAGGACCCAAAACAAGCACAAGATACTGTTGACATCATTTTAAAAACATTGGCTGTATTGATTATTTTGTTTGTGGTGTATAAAATCATTCAATTGGTATTGAACAAAGAAGGACAATGGATTTTTGGCTCTGCAAAAAACCAAAATGTGATTCAAGTGGAAGATGTTGCTGTGAATGTACATCAAATAAATTTTGCAAAAGCTATTGAACATAGCTTACAACAAAACGATTATCGTTTGGCTATTAGATATTACTATTTGTGGACTTTAAAGAAATTGTCCGATAGCTACCAAATAAAATGGGATTCTGAAAAAACCAATGCAGATTATGCAAACGAGTTACAAAATTCAGACCTTAAGTACGATTTTGAATACCACTCTTATTTATACGATTATGCTTGGTATGGTGGGTTTGAAATTAGCAGAGAACACTTTTTGCAAGCTAAAAACTCATTTGAAAAATTTTTGAAAAACATCCGATGAGTCGAACATTAAAAATATATATCCTCTTTTTAATCCTAGTACTTGGCTTGATTGTTTGGGTTGATTACACTCGACCAAAACCCATTGACTGGACTCCTTACTACCAATTAAATAAAAAGAGTCCCCTTGGTTTATTGGTTTTGAACAATGAGCTTCCTGCCATGTTTCCGAAAGATTCTTTAGAACAAGTAAGTGACCAAACCATTTTTGAATATTTAACCCCCAATTATCGAACTGAATTAATTGAAAATTACAATGAAGAAACTTTCGAATACACCGAAGAATATGTTACTTATGATGAGTTTGGGGACGAAGTAGAGGCACAAGACAGTATTTTAAGAACCCAAAATACATGGTTGTATATCAATAAAGACTACAACATCGATCCGAGTTCTAGCAAAAAGTTATTGCTATACATTAAAAATGGTGGCAATGCCTTTTTAAGTAGTGAGTTTTTTCCTAAAAACTTACTTGATAGTTTAGGCATCCAACAAGCCAGAAAATGGTCGGTTGGAGATTCGGCCTTGTTTTTTTTCAAAGGTTTCAAACCATCTTTTTACTTAACCAAAGAATTCCATGCAGGACATTTCACTTGGAAAGATAGTGTTACCGCAAAATCATTGGGAACATTCAAATACAAAAACTCTCAAAACATATATTTTGCAGAAATCACTTATGGTAAAGGGAAAATTTGGTTGCATTTGTATCCGATACTCTTTACCAATTACGAATTGCTAAAAGACAATCACTACCAATTAACACAGTCGGCCCTATCTATCCTACCCAACCAAAAAATTCTTTGGATGGTAAAAGACCAAACCGGAACATTTATTTCACGTCATCCGTTGCGATTTGTTAAAGAACATGCACCTTTACGATGGAGTTGGTATATGGGCTGGATTTTACTCGCTATTTTCATGCTATTTTCAGCCAAACGAAAACAACGTGTGGTTCCGATTATCCCACCTGTAAACAACACTACGGTTGATTTTACCAAAACCATTGGGAATTTGTATTTTCAAGAAAAAGACCATTACGATTTAATGTCAAAAAAAATCCAATACTTTTTAGAAAAAGTACGCTCTGAGTATTGGATGGATACCACCATATTAAACGAAGATTTTAGCAGAAAACTGCAAGCAAAAATCGGAAAGTCAGAGGAGAAAGTACGACTGGTAATACAACTCATTCAAAAACACCAAAAACAAACTACAGCAACCGAAGCCGATTTGATTGCTTTAAACGATGCTATTAACCAACTATTGGAAAACTAAAATAACTATGGAAGAACAAAACCAACAACCAGAAGAATTACATTTTGAATCGCGAATTGATTTACAGCCTATCAAAGAAAGTTTAGATGCGATTAGAGGAGAACTGAGCAAAGTAGTAGTAGGACAGCACCACGTAATAAATCAAATGTTGGTGGCATTGTTAACCAACGGACACATTTTATTGGAGGGCGTTCCTGGAGTAGCCAAAACTTTGATCGCAAAATTATTGGCAAAGAGCATCCAAGTGCCTTTTAGCCGAATTCAGTTCACCCCAGATTTGATGCCTTCGGATATTTTAGGAACTTCGGTATTTGATTTAAAAAAATCAGAATTTGAATTCAAAAAAGGTCCAATTTTTTCTAATTTGGTTTTGATTGACGAAATCAACCGTGCTCCAGCAAAAACTCAAGCAGCTTTATTTGAAGTAATGGAAGAACGTCAAATTACCATGGATGGTACCACCTTTATCATGGAAAAACCTTTTTTGGTGATCGCTACACAAAACCCAATTGAACAAGAAGGAACCTATCGATTGCCAGAAGCACAATTGGATAGATTTTTATTCAAAATCAATATCGATTACCCTAAGTTAGAAGAAGAAATTTTATTGCTCGAAAAAGAACATCAATTGGGTAACGAAGCAAAAATTAATTTGGTAGAAAGCAGCTTGCAAGCAAGCAAAATCATCGAAATTCAAGCTTTGGTCAATCAAATTGCCATCGAAAAATCGTTATTGGAATACATTGCTAAAATTGTACAACAAACCCGTGAAAATGCATTTTTGTATTTAGGAGCTTCTCCTCGTGCTTCAATTGCTATTTTACATGCTTCTAAAGGATTTGCCGCATTAAATGGCAGAGATTTTGTAACTCCGGAAGACATCAAACAAGCAGCCTTACCAGTGTTACATCACCGTGTGATGGTAACCCCGGAAAGAGAAATGGAAGGTGTAACTTCTAAGCAAATCATCCACCAGATTTTAGAAATGATTGAAATTCCGAGATAAAACTCTTAGAAATCCATCCCTTATGAAGCGATTTTTCAAAAGCCTGTATATCCACAACCGATTTTACTATATTGGAATTGCTGTTACCACCTTGTTGTGTAGCAGTTTCTTTTTCCCGTTTTTATACCAAGCAGCTTGGTTGCTTTGGATAGGATTGGCTTTTGTTTTTTTTCTGGAAATAGCATTGTTATTTCTTCCAAAAAAAGGAATTAGTGTTTACAGAAAGTTACCTGAAAAACTCTCCAATGGCGACCAAAATGCGATTGAAATTCACTTAGAAAATTACTATTCCTTTACCATTCATACGATTTTGATTGATGAAGTGCCATTTCAATTTCAGATGCGTGAGTTTAACATCCAACGAAAAATCAAAGCCCAAAATGCAGATGCATTACAATACTATTTGAGACCTACGGAAAGAGGAGAATATTATTTCGGAAAATTAAATGTGTATGTTTCCAGTGTTTTAGGCTTGACAAGCAGAAGATACCAAATGGCTGAAGAGCAAATGGTTCCTACTTACCCTTCGTTTATTCAGCTTCGCAAATACGACTTGATGGCTTTTTCCAACCAATTATTGCAATATGGCATCAAAAAAATCAGAAGAATTGGGCATACTATGGAGTTTGAGCAAATCAAAGAATACGTGCAAGGTGATGACATTCGTACCTTAAATTGGAAAGCAACTGCTAAGAAAAACCAATTGATGGTAAACCAATTTCAAGACGAAAAATCGCAATCTATTTACATGATTATCGACAAAGGAAGGGTAATGAAAATGCCTTTTGAAGGCTTGAGTTTGTTAGATTATGCCATCAATGCCACCCTGGTTTTAAGCAATGTCATTTTGAAAAAGCAGGATAGAGTCGGAATGTTTACATTTTCCAAAAAAGTAGAAAACCGAGTGGCAGCCGAAAGAAGATCCGGACAAATGCAACGAATGATGGAAAATTTATACCACATTCAGACCGATTTTTTTGAAAGTGATTTTAGTCGATTATATGTTGACATCAAAAGAAATTTGAACCATCGAAGCTTACTTTTGCTTTATACGAATTTTGAAACATTAGATGGGTTACACCGTCAACTCCCCTATTTAAAAGGAATTGCGAAAAGTCATTTACTGGTGGTGGTGTTCTTTAAAAATACCGAACTCAACGAAATCATACAAAAGAAACCTGCCAATGTACAAGAAATTTATGACCAGGTAATTGCAGAGAAATTCATACAAGAAAAAAAACAAATTGTACAAGAACTCAAAAAATACGGTATTTATACCTTGCTAACCGAACCAAACGATTTAACATTAAACAGCATCAATAAGTATTTAGAAATAAAAGCGAGAGGGATTTTATAGATAAATCTCCTTATCAATAATTTTTATCTTGAATAAATCATGCACAAAAAAATCTCCTCTCTTCAAAACCCTTTCATCAAGCAAGTCCTTCAATTGCAAGAAAAATCACGTACACGAAAAAAAGAAAACTTGTTTGTGGTAGAAGGAAAAAGAGAATTAGCCTTGGCATTGAAAAAACACTTTGTATTGCAAACTTTGCTTTTTGTTCCAGAAATTTTCTCGTTACCTAACGAAATTATTGCCAAAGAGGTCATAGAAATAACTTCCGATGTATTTGAAAAAATAGCTTATCGTGGCTCCACAGAAGGCGTGATTGGTATTTTTCAACAAAAATCACTTTTGTTAGAAGAGGTTAAACTCCCTGAAAACCCATTAATCTTATTAATGGAAAGCATCGAAAAACCTGGTAATGTAGGAGCCATGCTTCGCACAGCAGATGCCGCAAAAATCGATTTGGTTTTAATTGCCAATCCCAAATCTGATCTTTACAATCCAAACATCATCCGTTCGAGTGTTGGAGGTATTTTTACCAACCAAATTGTAGTTGGCAACAATGAAGAAATAGCAGCTTTTTTGCAACAAAAAAAGATTCCGGTGTACACAGCTACTTTACAAAATTCCAATCGTTACAACGAAAATAACTATACTACTTCCTGTTGTTTTGCCGTTGGTACGGAAGATGTAGGTTTGTCTGATTTTTGGAGAAACCATGCCATACAAAACATCCATATTCCTATGCTTGGACAAGTAGACTCGATGAATGTATCAGTAGCAGCAGCCATTTTGTTGTATGAAGCCAAAAGGCAAAGGGGGTTTGAATAAACTTTGATTTTGAAATATTTTACAAAGACCTTGTTTAGTTCCGTTCAATCTTCTAATTTTAAGGATTGAAAAGTACAAAGCGTTATGACCGAATTGGAGTTGGAACAAGAAAACAAGGCAATTGCTAAAGAGTATAAGGAACTTTTAAAAATTAGTTACCAAACGTTATCTGTCGAAGACAAAAAAATCATCCGAAAAGCGTTTGATGTGGCAGTAGATGCACACAAATACCAACGCAGAAAATCGGGTGAAGCTTATATTTTTCACCCTATTGCAGTGGCAAAAATTGTTGCCTCTGAAATTGGTTTGGGAGCAACTGCCATTGCTGCTGCATTGATGCACGATGTGGTAGAGGACTCAGAATATACTGTGGAGATTATTGAGCGAATGTTTAACCCCAGAATTGCCAAATTGGTAGAAGGGCTAACCAAAATATCCAAAGTAATTCCCGACCAAGAAATTTCGATGCAAGCAGAAAATTTCCGTAAAATGTTGTTGACGCTTAACGATGATGTTCGGGTAATTTTAATCAAACTAGCAGACAGATTGCACAACATGCAAACCATGTCATCGATGGTGCCATATAAACAAGCAAAAATAGCCTCAGAAACTTTATATATCTATGCACCATTGGCACATCGATTGGGTTTATATAATATCAAAACCCAATTGGAAGATCTTGGTTTAAAGTATACCGAACCTGAGGT
>CAZAHJ010000033.1:0-21853 GCA_964485115.1 uncultured Flavobacterium sp. | reverse complement strand
TTCAAAACTCGAATCTAAAAACAAATGTCGTGGTACTTTCCCAATGGCATCTAACACGCTTAAGTCAAAAATGCCCTTCTCTTTAAGCAAGCCAACTAATTGATTTCTTTTTCCTTGGTGCTTTGGTAAATCTTTGATCATCATACAAACAATGCTTTGGGTAAAAGTAACCTATTTTGTACGACTCTACAAATTGATTTTTGTAGCATATTTATTACAACAAATAATGTTATTTTTGTAGAAAATGTAAAATTATGCTGAAAATTGGTGTCCTAGGTGCTGGCCATTTAGGAAAAATACATTTGCGTTTGTTGCAACAATCTAGTTTGTATGATTTGGTTGGGTTTTACGACCCTAATGCAGAAAATGCACAAAAAGTTGCGCAAGAATTTGGGTACCATTCTTTTGATTCTATTTCTGAACTAATCCAAGCGGTAGATGTGGTAGATATTGTAACTCCTACCCTTTCGCATTTTGATTGTGCTAAGGAAGCTATCCAAGCTGGGAAACATGTGTTTTTAGAAAAACCTATTTCCAATACTGTTGCAGAAGCAGAAGAATTGATTGCTTTAGTCAAAAAACATGGGGTAAAAGGACAAGTGGGGCACGTAGAAAGATTTAACCCTGCTTTTACTGCGGTAAAAGATTTTATTAAAAAACCAATGTTTATTGAAACCCACCGTTTGGCTGAGTTTAATCCGAGAGGTACGGATGTTCCGGTAGTGTTAGATTTAATGATTCATGATATTGATGCCATTTTAAGTGTGGTACAATCAGAGGTTAAAAACATTCACGCAAGTGGTGTGGATGTGATAAGTGATTCCCCAGACATAGCCAATGCCAGAATAGAATTTGAAAATGGTTGTGTTGCCAATATTACTTCCAGCAGAATTTCTATGAAGAACATGCGTAAGAGCAGATTTTTTCAGAAAGATGCTTATATTTCTGTAGACTATTTGGAAAAAGTTTCTGAAATAGTAAGAATGCAAGATGCTCCGGATCAACCTGGTGATTTTGACATGATTTTGCAAAATGCGGAAGGGGTGAAAAAACAAATTTATTTTGACCATCCGAAAGTGGAAAAAAACAATGCAATTTTAGACGAATTGGAAACGTTTGCTAAAGCTATTACAGAAAATAATACTCCTATTGTTACCTTACAAGATGGTGCCAAAGCATTGCAAGTTGCTTATCAAATTATTGAAAGTATGCAAAAAACTTCTAGGTAACTACCAATGAATCTTGTAACTTTATAGCAACCGTAATTTACAGAAAATTAGCTAAAGTTGCTTCATTTTTACAAAACTAAAAGCAACGATTTTTATATATAATCGACTAAAAATCAAATACAAAAAACAAAAATTACAAATGAAAACAATTGCAGTTATAGGAGCCGGAACCATGGGGAACGGTATTGCACACACCTTTGCACAAAGCGGATTTGCTGTAAAATTGGTAGATGTTTCTGAAAAGTCTATCGAAAAAGGAATGGCAACCATTGCAGCTAATTTAGACAGAATGGTTGCCAAAGGAAGCATCTCTGAAGAACAAAAACACCAAACCATTGCCAATATCATTACCTATACTGATTTAAAAGACGGAGTAGTTGGATGCGATTTGATAGTAGAAGCTGCCACAGAAAATGTGACATTGAAATTCCAAATCTTTAAGCAGTTAAGCGAAATTTGCGATCACCATGTTATACTAGCTACCAATACCTCTTCTATTTCTATTACGCAAATTGCAGCCAATGTGGTGCATCCTGAAAGAGTCATTGGAATGCATTTTATGAACCCGGTGCCAATCATGAAATTGGTAGAGATTATTCGCGGATACAACACTTCAGATGAAGTTACCAAAACCATCATGGATTTGTCAGTAGCTCTTGGCAAAACTCCAACCGAAGTGAATGATTATCCAGGTTTTGTAGCCAATAGAATTTTAATGCCAATGATTAATGAAGCCATTGAAACCCTATATAACGGAGTTGGTGGAGTTTATGAAATTGATACGGTAATGAAATTAGGAATGGCACACCCAATGGGGCCATTGCAATTAGCAGATTTTATTGGATTAGATGTTTGTTTGTCTATTCTTAACGTAATGTATGACGGATTTAAAAATCCAAAATACGCTCCTTGTCCGCTTTTAGTCAATATGGTAATGGCTGGAAAATTAGGTGTAAAATCAGGAGAAGGGTTTTATGATTATTCCGAAAGTAAAAAAGCAGAAAAAGTATCTAAACAGTTTTTAAAATGATTGCATCCTCCGAACTGATTTTAAATCAGGATGGTACTGTGTATCATTTGCATTTAAAACCAGAACACATAGCCAAAGATATTTTATTTGTTGGTGACCAAAACAGAGTAGAAAAAATCACCCAACATTTTGACCATATAGAGTGTACCATTCAAAAAAGAGAATTTAAAACCCAAACAGGTACCTACAAAGGCAAACGCATCACTGTGATTTCTACCGGAATTGGCCCGGACAATATTGATATCGTGATGAACGAATTAGATGCTCTGGTAAATATTAATTTGGAAAGCAGAACTATTAAAAAAGAATTGACTTCATTGAATATTTTAAGAATTGGAACTTCCGGTTCGTTACAAGCAGATATTCCGGTAGATAGTTTTGTGATGAGTAGATATGGTTTAGGTTTAGACAACATGCTTCGCTCTTATCAAATTGACGAAATTTCTGAAAAAGAAATGGAAGAGGCTTTTATATACCAAACCAATTGGGACTTACGCAAAGGAAAACCATATGTGGTAAAAGGAAGCGATTTATTGGCAACACTTTTTTTAAGCGACAAAATTTTTCAAGGTTTTACCGGAACAGCAGGTGGATTTTACGGTCCGCAAGGTAGAGTGTTGCGATTGCCAATCCAAGACAATGAATTAAATCGGAGAATGGATTCGTTTCAGTTTCAAGGTATCAGGATGACCAATTTAGAAATGGAAACTGGTGCAATTTATGGACTAGGAAAGCTTTTAGGACACGAGTGTTTGTCGTTAAATGCCATAATTGCCAATCGTGCAACTGGTACTTTTAGTAAAGATCCATATAAAGCTGTAGATGAATTGATTGAATACACATTAAATCGAATGGCAACATTATGAAGAAAATAAAAGTAGCCGGAGTTCCTGAACATTTTAATTTGCCTTGGCATTTGTGTATAGAAAATGGCGAATTTGAAGCAGTTGGTTTGGATGTAGAATGGACAGATGTGCCTGAAGGTTCTGGAAAAATGTGTGAATTATTGACTACCAATAAAGTGGATGTTGCGGTAATTTTAACCGAAGCAATGGTAAAATATCTGCACGAAAATCCTGTTGTTCAAATCGTTCAAACCTATGTAAAGAGTCCTCTTTACTGGGGAATTCATGTGGCAAGTCAGTCCAATTTAAAAAAGCTTTCTGATTTAAAAACTCAAAAAGCTGCCATAAGTCGTTTAGGCTCCGGCTCGCATTTGATGAGTTTTGTTTTAGCCGATCAACAAGGTTGGGATACCAAAGCCCTTGAATTTGAAATTGTACATCATTTGCAAGGAGCAGTTGATAAACTTACACAAGACAATGCCCATTATTTTTTATGGGAACAGTGGATGACCAAACCTTTGGTAGATAAAGGAGTATTCCGAAAAATTGGAACCTTGCTTACCCCTTGGCCTTGTTTTGTAATTGCTGTTAGAAAAGATTTTTTAACCGAAAATTCAGCTGCAATTCAATCGATGTTAGAAGTAATCAACACCACCACCGAAGAGTTTGCATGGATTCCTTCTATGGATAGAACTATTGCAGCTAGATACGAATTGCCATTAGAAGATGTTAAAGCATGGTTGCAAAAAACACAATGGAGCAGCGATGTTATTTCAAAAAAACAATACCAAACAGTGGTAGATTATCTACTAAAGTTGCAATTAATTTCCTCTCCAAAAAATTATGAGGAGTTAATTAAAAAAATGTAAAGCCACCAAATTAGGTACAAAAATTGTAAGTGATTTTAACCTATTCTTTTTTAAATGCTCGATAAAATCACACACATCAAACAACGATTTTTTTCCTATTTGGAAATCCCAAGTCCATGGAACCAAATCGTTATTTTTGTGTTAAATGTGCTTTTGGTGATTCCTTTATTTGTATTAGTACATCAAAATATCATCGAATTAGATTGGCCTTGGAATTTAGATAGGGTATTATTAGCAATATTATTGATAGCTCTTATCCAATGGCTTTTGTTTTTAATTAGAAAAGTATTGGTAATAGGTGTGATTATTTACTTTTTTATACTGCTGTGGGGAACATTGGCAGGAGGCTATGGTTTTTTAAGCATCTCTCAAGACTATGGTTATATGTTGTATGCCATGACGCAAGATCCAAATCCGGAAGAAATTATATTATCCAAATTACTTCCATTCCCGAATAAAACAAGAATACTTAATGCCATAGAATACGAACACCCGAATATTCGAAATTTTGCATTAATGGCTACCCAAAAACACTTTGCCGAAGTAAAAGGGTACCCAAAATACCGAAAAATGATCCAATATTTTGCAGTTTTTAAAGAAATCAACCAACGTTGGAATTACGTAAATGACCCCAAGAGAAAAGAATATATAAATTTTGCTACCGAATCGCTCATACATTTTTCAGGTGATTGTGATGATCACGCTGTAATGATGGCAGCATGTATCAAAGCTATTGGAGGAACCCCTCGTTTGATTCATACCAAGGGACATATATATCCGGAAGTGTTGATAGGTGGAAAAGCAGAGTTAGAAGCAGCCAATTATTTGATTCGAGAAGTTTTATTTACAGAAGAATCAAAGGAAAAAGGCATTTTTTATCACGTAGACGAAAGAGGTCAAATTTGGCTTAACTTTGATTATACGGGAAAATATCCGGGAGGTCCTTTTTTATCGCAAGAAATTCTTGGAGCACTCACTTTAATGTAATTAAAATTTTAACATGAAAATACTTTTCCAAAATATCCGTCAGTTAGTTCAAGTACGAAGAACATCTTCTTTCATTTTAAAAGGAGCTGCCATGAAAGAACTTCCATTGATTGAAAATGCTTATTTGGTGGTGGAAGATGGCTTCATATCTGGTTTTGGAAAGATGGAAGATGTTCCTGTAATTGCTTTTGATGAAGTGGTTGATTGCTCAGAAAAAATTCTTTTACCAACTTGGATAGATACCCACACCCATTTGGTGTTTGCCCTACATAGAGAGCAAGAGTTTGTGGATAGAATTAACGGACTTACCTACCAAGAAATAGCCGCCAAAGGTGGAGGAATTTTAAATTCTGCTAAAAAATTAGAAGAAGCAACAGAAGAAGATTTATATCAAAATGCTGCCAAAAGATTACAGCAAATCATACAATTTGGTACTGGAGCCATAGAAATCAAAACAGGTTATGGGTTGGAATTAGAAGCCGAAATAAAAATGCTTCGAGTAATTGAACGATTGCGTAACAATTTTTCCATCCCAATTAAAATCACCTTTTTAGGTGCCCATGCCATTCCTGCAAGCTACCAAGGAAATCAAGATGCTTTTGTGGAAGATTTGCTTCAAAAATATTTTCCTGAAGTACATGCATTAGACTTGGTTGATTATTTTGACGCTTTTTTAGAAACTGGTTATTTTTCGGTAAAAAACACCCAAAGACTTATACAAGAAGCCAAAAAATACGGTTGGAAAAGTAAGATCCACGTCAACCAATTTACTGCCATTGGTGGTATTGCGATGTGTGCAGAAGAAGAAGTGCTAACGGTGGATCATTTAGAAATAATTACTTCAGAAGATATTGTGGCATTAAAAAGGAGCAATACCATTCCGGTTGCCCTACCAATGTGTTCTTTTTTTATTGGAATTCCCTACACCCCTGCCAAGCAAATTTTGCAGAATGATTTGCCATTGGTAATAGCTTCCGATTACAATCCTGGTACCTCTCCAAGTGCTAATATGCATTTTGCCATGGCATTAGGTTGTATTCAAATGAAATTAACCCCCGAAGAAAGCATCAATGCTTGCACCTACAATGCAGCATTTGCTATGGAATTAGAAAAAGAAATTGGCTCCTTTACCATAGGTAAAAAAGCCAATTTTATTGTAACCAAACCACTAAAACACTATTACGAAATTCCTTATTTATTTGGAGAAAACATCGTTGATCAAGTTTGGATTGATGGAAAATTATTTTAATATAAAACTAGATTGAGCCACGCTTTCTCCTTGGTCAAATATGGTAACAAAATAAGTTCCCTTTTCAAAATTACTTCCTTTTAATGATTCCGAAACATTTAAAGTAGAGTTTTTAAACACTATGGTAGAAATAAAACTATAGGTTAGTTCTTTATCTCCAAAGAAAACACTTCTCTTTTCTCCTAAAACATTATTCTTAGAATCAATAACTTGAATGTAGTATTGTTTGTCACCCGACTTAGCAATTTTATTTTCAGCAATGGTAAAACTAATTTTTAGTAAATCTGTTTTACTTGCTCTTTCAGTCTCTATTTCTTTTCCTGAACTTCTTTGTTTGTATGCAGCTGTTTTTAAATTTAAAATAGAAAGTTTAGATCCTTTTTCTACAGTTCTTGCCAATTCTTCGTTTTGCCCCACCAATACTTGATTATATTCTTTTTGTTCTTCTACAATGGTTTTCACGCTATCAACCTCTGAAACCAATTGACCGTTTAATTTTCTTAAAGCTTCGTTATCTCTTATTAATTCAGCTAAACGACTTTCAAGGTTTTTTACTTGCTTTTTGTAATCTTTTAAAATTAATGCATCTTTTTCAGCAGATTTTACTTTTTGAATTAATAGTTCAACTTTGGCTTTTTCTTTTTTTAATTCTTCATTTAAACCTGAGTTTTCTTTTAACAAATTATCATATGTTACTTTTAATTCTTCTAAGTCGCTTAAAATAGAATCTTTTTCAGTTAATTCATTACTTAATGTTGTTTCCGTGTTATTTAATTGATTTTTTAACTGAAAAATATATCCTAAAGAAACAATTAAAAGTAAACTTAGAACTAAAATAATGATTTTTGAATTTTTATTTTGCTTGTTTTCCATGTTTTTAAAATTTGAGTTCAAAATTATAACATTTCTACCTATAAATTATTTTGTGAATAGGCTTAATTAACATAAAATTGTATTTTTATTTGATTATGGAAAATTTTAAAATACTTACCAACTACCAATTAGGCAAAATTACGAATCATCGCAGCGGGGAAGTTAAGTTTGGGGAAAAACTATTGACCTTTGATAAAACATTAAATTTAGAAGAAAACATTCAAAATACGGAAGCAAAATTTATTCTTTTTGGAATTGAAGAAGACTTTGGAGTAAGAGCCAATTTGGGTAAATCAGGAGCAAAAAAAACATGGGAAACCTTTATAAAAACATTTGTTAACCTTCAACATAATAAATATTGTAAAGCTAATCAAATTTTAGTTTTAGGGTCATTAAATTACCAACATTTAGAAAGTGAAGTTTTATCTAATAATGATGAAAGCCAAAGGAATTTACTATTTAAAATGGTGGAGCTAATTGATAAAGATGTATCGCACCTCACTTATTTAATTCACAAATACCAAAAAATTCCAATTATTATTGGTGGAGGTCATAACAATGCATACGGAAATATCAAAGGAGCTGCTTTAGCATTTCAAAAACCAATTAACGTAATTAATATTGATGCCCATTCAGATTTCAGGATTATGGAAGGTAGGCATAGCGGTAATGGTTTCTCTTATGCTTTTGACGAGAAGTTCTTGAATAAGTACTTCATATTTGGACTACATGAAAGTTACACATCAAAAAATGTATTACTTAATTTAAAAAGTTTATCCGATAAAGTGAAGTTCCGTACATTTGAGGAAATGATGATTCGAGAGAATTTTCCTATAAAAAACGCCCAAATAGAAGCACTTGAATTTATCAAAGATGATAATTTTGGATTTGAAATAGATTTAGATGCCATAAGTTGGATGCCAAGTAGTGCGATGACTTCAAGTGGTTATTCATTAAATGAAATTAGAAAGTTAATACATTTTTTTGGGAATCATGTCAATTGTAAATATTTACATTTATGTGAAGGAATTGTAATGGATGAACCAGCTTTGCAAATCATGTTATGTAAGAGTTTAGCTTATATGGTAACTGATTTTGTTAAAGCTAATAATTCTGAATAATATAATTATTTAACACTATAAATGGAAAGAGATCAAATAATTACAAATAATAGAGGAGAAGTTTTAGGAATTGTACAAGCCTCAGACAAAGAGGAATTATTTTTCCAAAACGCAGTTTTTCGTCCAATTCTAAAATTGCATAATGTACTTTTTATAGAGGTCTATAAAAATTATTTATCCAAGCATAAGACTAATTTTTGGGAATTAAATGATGAACAAAAAAAGGTATTCATTGCTTCGTCTATTCAAAAAGACATCAAATTTAGAAATGCTTTAAAAGGGATGATGATTGGCTGGTTTACTATTCCTGAATATTTATTGTACACTAAAAATTCTTCCAATCTAAATAAGCGAATGATGAACTTATTGATAGAACGATACCAATCTCAAATTCATTTGATATAAAAAACCTGAAGTTTTTACTTCAGGTTTTTAATCTAGTCTCTTACTAACTTTTTATATTTCACTCTAGTTGGAGTGACTTCTTTTCCTAATCGTTTCTTTTTATTCTCTTCATAATCAGAAAAACTTCCTTCAAAAAAGTATACATGCGAATCTCCTTCAAAGGCCAAAATATGGGTACAAACCCTATCTAAAAACCATCTGTCATGAGAAATAATTACTGCACAGCCTGCAAAATTTTCTAAACCTTCTTCTAAAGCTCTGAGCGTATTCACATCTAAATCGTTGGTAGGCTCGTCTAATAACAATACGTTTCCTTCTTCTTTCAAAGTCATTGCCAAATGCAAACGGTTTCTTTCACCACCAGATAAGGTAGAAACTTTTTTATTTTGGTCACTTCCTCCAAAATTAAATCGAGACAAATAGGCTCTTGAATTGACTTGGCGTCCACCCATCATAATTAATTCTTGACCATCACAGAAGTTTTCCCAAATACTTTTTTCTACATCAATGTTAGAGTGTGATTGATCTACATAAGCAATTTTCACCGTATCACCAATGGTAAAAGTTCCTTTATCAGGAGTTTCCTCTCCCATGATCATTCGGAAAATAGTGGTTTTTCCAGCTCCATTCGGACCAATAATTCCAACTATACCGGCTTGTGGAAGGGTAAAATTCAAATCTTCGTACAATAATTTATCTCCAAATGCTTTGGCAACTCCTTTTGCTTCAATCACATTGGTTCCTAAACGAGGTCCATTTGGGATATACAGCTCTAACTTTTCGTCAAGTACCTTTTGATCTTCATTCAATAATTTATCGTAATTCTGTAAACGAGCTTTTTGTTTGGTTTGTCTTCCTTTTGCCCCCTGACGAACCCATTCTAATTCTCGCTCTAATGTTTTTCTTCTTTTAGAAGCAACTTTTTCTTCTAACTCTAATCTTTTCGATTTTTGATCTAACCACGAGGAATAATTTCCTTTCCATGGAATGCCTTCTCCCCTATCTAATTCTAATATCCAACCTGCTACATTGTCTAAAAAGTATCTATCGTGGGTAACTGCAATTACAGTTCCTGGGTACTGTTGTAAATGTTGCTCTAACCACAATACCGATTCGGCATCTAAGTGGTTAGTTGGCTCATCTAACAACAACACATCAGGTTGTTGTAACAACAATCTACACAAAGCAACTCTTCGTTTTTCACCACCTGAAAGTACTTTAATTGGCGTATCTGGTTCTGGTGTACGTAATGCATCCATGGCAACTTCTAATTTGTTGTCTAAGTCCCAAGCTCCTGCTGCATCAATTTTGTCTTGCAATTCAGCCTGACGATCCATTAACTTTTGCATCTTCTCTGCATCTTCATATATCTCAGGCATGCCAAACATATCATTGATTTTGTTAAACTCATCCAACAAAGCAATGGTTTCTGCAGCACCTTCTTGTACAATTTCTAGTACCGTTTTGTTTTCGTCTAACTGAGGTTCTTGCTCTAAATATCCAACTTTATAGCCGGGTGCAAAAACCAAGTCTCCTTGAAAATTTTTCTCTACTCCTGCAATGATTTTAAGCAAAGTTGACTTTCCGGAACCATTTAAACCTAAAATACCAATTTTAGCTCCGTAAAAAAAACTTAAGTAAATATCTTTTAAAACTTGTTTGTTTGCCCCTTGGTAAGTTTTACTTACTTTAGACATGGAAAAAATTACTTTTTTATCATCAGACATATTACTTTGTATTTGAAGTTTATGATTTTAAGTTGAAACTAAACGTTGCTTGTCTTGAATAATTCATCTTTTTAGCTTATTTTTAAATACTGCAATGTTTCCAAAAATTAAATTGAATGCAGAAATTAGGATTATTGAAAATTGGTTTTTGTTTTCAACGCCTTCAAAATAAAAAAACAAAAATATCAAACCAATTAAAAACAAAACATCAAATGCCAATATAACTTTTTGAGCAACAGTAATTTTTTTCTTATCACTTCCTAAAATTTAAAAACATTATTTGATTTGCTCATTTAAAAATTTGCGTATTAAATCATTTGTTAATTAACTCATAAGTTAATTAAACCCTGCCTTTCAGGGCATTAAACACCCAGGCAACTGCTAAAAATCCGATGCCAACCGCACCAAAACCCCAACCAGCTACATCATCATATCTGTAGGAGCCTAAACCAATTATTAATAGTCCCATTACAATCATAATTAAAGTTGCATAGCCTAATACTGTATTTTTATTCATTCCCATAATTCTACTTTTTAAATATAAAATTCAATAAATCTTTGTACATATCTAATTCGGTCATTCCACCACTTTCTAAACCTTTAGCTTTTAAATCCGTTAGTTTGATAGATTCTAAAATAGCACTCACTTTTCTCATTGAAATATGTCGAGCAGCTTCAATAGGGTCTTTTAAAAAAAAATCTCCTCTAAGGCCTAAAGTGGAAGCTGCTACTTTCGGGTTTTTATCTCTACAACCGTGGTACTTTAAAACCAAAGAAAAAAAGTTATACAAGCTTCCTGTAACCATAACCAAAGGGTGATTCTTTGGGTTATTTGCAAAGTGATGTACTATTTTATAGCTCTTTGTACTATCATTCATTGCGATTGCTCGTTGGAGTTCGTATATATTATAATCTTTACTAAATCCAATATTTTCTTCAATGTGATGTGCAGTAATGTTTGTTTTAGGTGGTATTAAAATGAATAGTTTTTGTAGTTCATTTTTAATCTTCGTCAAATCGTTTCCTAAAAACTCAAACAATATGTTTGCTGCTTTTTGCTCAATAGTGTAATCTTTTTGTTGCACAAAACTTTTAATCCAATCTGTTACCAAATGGTCTTTCAATTTCTCTGAAAGTAAATACTCCGTTCCTATTGGCAATTGTTTACCTAATTTGGTTTTACCATCTACTTTCCCGTGTTTGTGAGCAATAACTAAAATAGTGGTGGTTTGTGGGTTTTTAAGATAACTTACCAAATGTTCAGTATCTTTGATATTTGCTGCTTCTTTTACAATAATCAATTGTTTGTCAGATAATAGGGGAAATTTTTTAGCAGCACTTATCACATCTAACATCGAAACATCTTTGCCATATAAAATTAATTGATCAAAAGCCTTAGCAGATTCCTCAATAATGAATTCCTCCATATAATCTACCAACAAGTCAATAAAAAAAGATTCTTCGCCTTGAAAAAAATAGACAGGCTTATAATTTTTATTCTTTAAATCTTTCAGTATCTGGTTAACTTTTTCCATCCAAAAAAAATTATTTTTGCATATGCAAAAATTAAATTTCCCAACCTTTGCTTTTCGTTTCAAAATTACGGAAAATAAAACTTTTATCTTTGACCGAATTCGCAAAAAGTTTTTGTTGTTAACTCCTGAAGAATGGGTCCGACAGCATTGGGTGTATTTTTTACTTGATATTCAACAAATTCCGATTTCCATGTTGTCGTTAGAAAAAACTTTTGATTTAGGCCAGAGGAAAAAGCGTTTTGATTTGGTAGTATATCAAAGAAATGGAAAATTATGGATGTTGATAGAATGCAAACAATCTTTTGTGGAAATTTCACAAAATGTTTTTGACCAAATTCAACAGTATCAAACTACTCTAAAAGCGAATCATTTGGTTGTTAGTAATGGAATAAATCATCATATATTTAATAAAACTGAAGAAAATAAAAGAATTGATTTTCTTACTTTTTTCCCAAAATATCAACTTTAATTTAAAGACCATTGAAAAAAATAGCATTGGCAATACTTAACTGGAATGGTATAGATTTGTTAAAACAATTTTTACCATCCATTATAAAGCATTCAACGGAAGCAAAAATTTATTTAATTGATAACAATTCAACAGATGATAGTGTTGTTTTTGTAATGGAAAATTTCCCTGAAATAACAATCATCCAACATCATGAAAATTATGGTTTCGCCAAAGGATACAACCAAGCAATTAGTAATATTGATGAGGAATATATTGGATTTATCAATTCAGATGTAGAAGTAACTACAAACTGGTTACGACCTATCCTTCAATTAATAGAAGAAAAACAATACCATATCATTCAACCTAAAATACTTGATTTTAAAAATAAAGAATTCTTTGAATATGCAGGTGCTGCAGGAGGTTTTATAGACCGTTTTGGGTATCCTTTTGCAAGAGGAAGGGTGTTTTTAGAATTGGAAAAAGATAATAGTCAATACCAAAGTGCAGAAATATTTTGGGCCTCTGGTGCTTGTTTTTTTATGTCGAAAAGTCATTTTATACAACTAAATGGTTTTGATGAAGTGTTCTTTGCACATCAAGAAGAAATTGATTTGTGTTGGAGAGCTCAAAATAAAGGCCTAAAAGTGTATTGTACTACCGATAGTAAGGTTTATCATCTTGGTGGTGCCACCTTACACAATAAAAATCCCAAAAAAACCTATTTGAATTTCAGGAATTCTCTTTTAATGCTGACCAAAAATTTACCTGGAACTAGTTTGCCTTTAATTATCATAAGCAGATTGGTCTTGGATGGCATTGCAGGTATTCAATTTTTATTAAAAGGTGAATGGAAACATACTTTAGCGATAATTCACGCTCATTTTAGTTATTATCGAAATTTTACTACTGTATTAGAAAAGCGAGGACCTAATAAAATTAAAAAATACTTTTATATCAATTCCTTGATATTCAATTACTATGTGAAAGGGAACAAAATTTTTTCTACCTTTTTAGCTAAATAATCATTAAAATGTTAAAAGCGGCAAAATTCTTGTAGTAAATTTGCAAAACTAAAACTTAATTAAGATGAAAAAAGTATTGTATTTTATTGCATTATCTTTAGTGTTGTCTTCTTGTGGGGCAAAGAAAAAAATTGCTGAATTAGAATCGAAAAACAAAGAATGTCAAGATTTGTTAAACTCTACAACAATGAAGTTAAATTTGTGTTTAACTGAAAAAGATGCTTTAAATAAACAGATTAGTTTGTTAGAGAAAAGCAATTCTGATATGAAAGGCCAAGTTGATAACCTTACTGTGTTAAGTGCTAAAGGAGCCCAAAACGTAGAAAAATTCTTGGAAAGTTTAACTGAAAAAGATTTGAAAATCAATCGTTTACAAGATGCTTTAACAAAAAAGGATAGTGTAACTTTGGCTTTAGTTACAAGTTTAAAAAGAGAAGTTGGTATCAATGATCCTGATGTGGAAGTAAATGTAGAAAAAGGGGTGGTATTTATTTCGTTATCTGACAAAATGTTGTTTAAATCTGGTAGTTATGAAATAACTGCGAGAGCAAGTGAAATTTTAGCCAAAGTTGCTAAAGTAATTAATAGTAAGCCAGATTTTGAATGTTTGATAGAAGGACATACAGATAATGTTCCTTACCGTAACGGAGTGTTGATTGATAACTGGGACTTAAGTGCAAAAAGATCTACAGCAATCGTTAGGGCTTTAACTGGTCAACATGGTGTGAAACCATCACAATTAATTGCTGCTGGTAGAGGTGAGTTTGTGCCATTGGTACCAAACAATACCTCAGAAAATCGCTCTATCAATAGAAGAACAAAAATTATAATCATGCCTAAAATAGATCAGTTTTATGATATGATTGAAAAGGAAATGAAAAACTTATCTAAGGGGAAGTAATATCCAATCCTTGTAAATTTTAAAGCAGCTAAGCCAAAACTTAGCTGCTTTTTTGTTTTTTAAAACTTATTTTGCAAATATTTAAAATTTCAATGAAAATTTATATTTGGCATTAAGTAACCTTGTTTAACGAGTCATATTAGATTAAAATATAAAAGTTCAAAACTTCTACATATTTTATGGCTCTACTACTTCATAATCCCAATTAGATATTCCTCCTAATAGATTGTAAGTGCATTCAAAACCAAGTTGTTCTATAATTTGACACGCTTGAGCACTTCTACCTCCTGCATGGCAATACACATATATATTTTTAGATTTGTCTAATTCCTCTACTCCATAAATAAATCCTTGCCCCTTATAAATATCCATATTGATAGCACCTGGAATGATTCCGTTTTCAAATTCATCTGAAGTTCTTACATCTAAAATGATTCCGTTGGCATCGTTTTGGGCCAATTCCCACCATTTTTCTTGGGATAAATTTTCCATAATTTGATTGTTTATTTGAATTCAAAATTAACAAAAACTGAACGATCCGAGTTGGAAAGTGCAGTATATTTTTTTTTGGATTGCAACTCAAATTACACTTTAATAGAACAACCTATAGCTTTGGTGGTCTTTACTACTACCTCTTTTTTATTAAGTAAAGCATCAACTGCATCTTCTACATATTTTACTTTTACATTTTTTGGCTCTTCGTGGTTATCATCAATAGCACCTATGTACTTAACCACATTTCCCTTAGATGTTTTCTCTAAAATAAATATATGAGGTGTTTTGGTAGCACCATATTGAGGGTAAATTTTTTGTCCCTCATCTAATAAATATGGAAATGTAAATCCTCTTTCTTTGGCTCTTACTTGCATCAAATCATAACTGTCTTTTGGTTGCTTTTCAGGATTATTTGGATTAATTGCAATTACAGGGTAGCCTTTTGATTTGTATTTTTTGTCTAATGCAATGATACGGTCTTCATAAGCTATCGCATACGGACAGTGATTACAAGTAAATATCACAATAAATCCTTTGGCGTCTTTATAATCTTTTAAAGAAACCATTTTGCCATCTGTATTTTTTAAATTAAAATCAGTTGCTATATCACCAATCCCATACCCAAAGGCTATTGGCTGATTAGAAGTAAATAATAATATAGATAAAAGCAATCCGAGTGAATAAATAATTTTCTTTTTCATGAGTTATTGTTTAAAAGTTATCAATAATATTTTTTAATTGTTCTTTGGTGAAGCTTTGTTCAAAAAACACTCGTTTATTTTTGGTGAAAACCAAAGTAGCTGGTATGGAACCACTCCAATTGGCATCTACTTTTTCAATCCATGCATTGGCATCCGGATCATTCAAATGTAGTACTTTGGCTTTTAGATGATGATTGATTATAAAAGGGATCAACTTTTTCTCTTTTTGCTTGTTAAAATCTAAACTTACCAATAGCATTTTGAATTTTTGATTTTTGTATTCTTGGTTGATTGCTTCAAAAGCAGGCAATTCTTCAATACATGGCTCACACCAAGTTGCCCAAAAATTCACAACAAACAAAGTATCAGATTTTGTTTGTAACATCGGAGCAAACTCTTGAAAAGTGTAGGAGGGTATATCTACTTTAGCTGATAGATTATCACTTAACTTTTTATTTTTAGAGTTACATCCAATAAAAATTATAAAAAATATAATATGTAAAATCCTTTTCACGATATAAATTTACAGGGCTTCTATTCCTCAGTAAATCATTTAACAAAAATTTAATCAATATTTGTATCTACAAATATATTTCTGCTTTATATTTGTACCAACAAATAAAAAATGAATGATCAACGAAATTGTTCAAGGTAAAGGTGTTATTAATATTGAGAAAAGAACCGTATTAAACGTGTTCTTCACTTATTATGAAATATACGCTACGTTGAGTGAGTTAACCAAAAAACATGAAATTACTTTAGAACAATTCAATGTATTACGCATTTTAAGAGGACAAAAACAGCAACCAATTAACATGGGTGTAATCCAAGAAAGAATGGTTGCAAGATCAAGTAACTCTACCAGAATTGTAGATAAATTAGTAGAAAAAAAGTTGGTTGATCGAAGAATTTGTCCGAACAATAAAAGAAAAATGGAAATTGTGATTACCAATCAAGGTTTAGAAAAGTTATCGAGAATAGATCCAGAAATAGAAGAAATGGAAAAACAATTATCCAAAAATTTATCGCTTGGAGAACTTTTACATCTGAATGAATTACTAACTAAATATCGAACTATCAAAAACAATTGTATATGAATTTTATCAACGACCAAAAATGGCGTTATGCTACCAAAAAAATGGATGCTAGCAAAAAGGTATCCGATACTGATTTTCAATTATTAATGGAGGCAATACAATTAAGCACTTCCTCATACGGGTTACAACCTTATGTAATTTTTAATGTTGTAGATCCGGAGATTAGAAAGCAAATCCAGCCAGCTGCTTGGAACCAATCTCAAATTGTAGATGCCTCTCACCTATTGGTATTTACCAATATCTTGAATTTTGGTGAAAAAGAAATTGAAGCATACATTCAAAATTTGGTAGAAACCAGACAAATTTCTCATGAAGCTGTGAAGGGTTACGAAGATTTTATGAAGATGAAAATTACAGATTTGCCAAAAGAGAGTAGAGATATTTGGACCTCTAAACAAACTTATTTGGCACTGGGTAACTTATTAAATGCTGCAGCTGAACTGAAAATTGATGTGACACCAATGGAAGGTTTTGAACCGGAAAAGGTAAATGAAATTTTAAAGTTAAATGAGCAAAATTTAAATGCATCACTAATCGCAGCTATTGGTTACAGAAGTGAAGAAGATGCTACCCAACATTATGCAAAAGTTAGAAAACCATTGAATCAATTATTTATAAACATTTAATTTAAAACACTTATGAAAAAAGTAATCTTAACTGCATTAATCTTAGTTGTAGGATTTGCAAACGCACAAAACAAAAAAATTGATGTAACCAAAAGTTCTATTGAATGGATTGGTAAAAAAGTAACCGGAGCTCATGATGGAACCATTCAATTGGCGAGTGGTACTTTGTTAATGGACAAATCTGAATTAAAAGGAGGAAAATTTGTAGTAGACATGACCTCTATTAATGTAAAAGATTTAGCTGCCGGAAAAGGCAAAGAGAAATTAGAAGGACACTTAAAAGCGGATGATTTTTTTGGTGTGGATAAATTTAATACATCTTCTTTAGAATTTAAAAAAATTGCAAAAAAATCTGCAAACGTGTATACTGTTACTGGAGATTTAACTATCAAAGGAATCACTAACCCTATTACTTTTGACATTACAGTTGACAAAAACAAAGCAAGCACTTCATTAATGGTTGACAGAACAAAATATGACATCAAGTATGGTTCTGGAAGCTTTTTTGACAACTTAGGAGATAAAGCAATCAATGATGAATTTGAATTAAAAGTCAACTTGGCTTTTTAATACATCAAAAAAAAGCTGTATTTATTTTATTAAATACAGCTTTTTAAAATTAAATGTGTTACCTTTTTTTATATTTTGACAACTAATGCTATTGAATGCAATATATGATTATTTAGAGTGTATGATCTTTCAAAAGCAAATTTACCAACAGATTGAAGTTTAATCGCAATATCATTTTTAATCCAATATTGTAAATTTAATCCTGCATTTATTGTACCGTTAAAGTCAGTATTAAACTTATTAATTCCAAAACCACCAATAAAAGCTAAATCTAAATTATCTTTTTTGGCAACATCTGAGTCTAATGCATACAGCTTTGCATTCATGTCGATACTTAAAAAATAACCTTCATTTTCAACAAAAGTTCCATTTTGCATTACATTAGTTGATATTTTATTATAATTTATCTCAGAAACAAACCCCCAATTACTAGGCTTGTACTCAATTGAAACATTTGAAATAATATTACCTAAACTCATTTGTTTTAAATTGTAATATTGTTGATTAATGGTTGAGGTATTGTCAAGCAAGTTAAGACCAAATCCAAAATACCAATCTGATTTTGAAGAACTTGTTTCTGATTGTGCTTTTAAATTATAATTTAAAAGTAAAAATACGGAAATTAAAAAAAATTTATTCATGATTTTTTTTATTTTTTTTTACAAATTTATAAAAAAAATACAATTTTTAAACATTTATAAAATAAATCGTTTTTTAAACTTTATGATTGTAATATTTGTAAATAAAAATTTAATTATACAATTACTGTTTAATATTTATTAATGAAAACTATATCAACAAAATTAAACTTACAAATTCTTTGGGAAGACAATCACTTATTAATAATAAATAAAAGGGTTGGTGATATAATTCAATGGGATAATACTAACGACATTCCATTAGTAGAAATTGGTAAAGCATACTTAAAAGAAAAATATCAAAAAAAAGGAAACGTATTTCTAGGAGTGGTTCATCGTTTAGATAGACCTACTACAGGAATTGTTGTTTTTGCAAAAACTAGTAAAGCTTTAAGTAGATTAAATGAAATGTTTAAGGAACGAAATACTAAGAAAACTTATTTAGCAATAGTTAACCAAATACCCCCAAAAACAGCAGATACTTTATCACATTATTTAATCCGAAATACAAAAAACAACACCTCAAAGGCACATGTAAAAGAAGTACCAAATAGCAAAAACTCCTCCTTAACTTATGAATTATTTCATTCTTTTGATAAGTATTATGCCTTAAAAATTAACTTGCATACAGGGCGACATCACCAAATTAGAGCACAGTTAAGTGCAATAGGATGTAGCATTAAAGGAGATTTAAAATATGGAGCCGTAAGAAGTAATCCTGACGGAGGCATACATTTGCATGCTTGGAAATTAGATTTTATCCATCCTGTTACCAAAGAAATTTTAAATATCACAGCACCACTACCTAATGATGTTTTGTGGGAGAAATTAAGTAAGATCCTATAATAATTTTGTATATTTGATTTACTTATTAAACTTTGTGTAATGAAATCAATAGTATTACTTTGGCTTCTTTTGCCAGCTATGTTGTTAGCTCAATCCCATTTTATGGGATCCAATACTAGTAGAAAGGTTGGTGTAATTCATTCTACCTTAAATCCTGCTGAACTTAGCAACTTGCATAATAAAGTAGATTTACATCTTTTTGGTTCTAGTTTAATTGTAAGCAACAACAAGTTGACATTTAAAGATTTTTTTGAAGATAATGTTGAAGAAAGATTATTTTCTACGGAAGGAAATGTAAATGCCAATGTATCTGCTCAATTTGTTGGACCTGGAGTAGCATTTAAAGTCAATAAATGGGCATTTGGGGCCCATGTAGCCACCAATGCCAATATTTGGATGCACCAATTGAATAGCCCTTTTATAGATGCGGTAATCAATAGCGATATGCTATTGGCTTCAACCACAATTAATGCTACTGCTAATCAACGTTTTAGCGGAATGAGCTGGGGAGAAATCAACTTTAGTATTTCAAGAGTTTTATTGGAAACTGAAAAACATCAATTCAATGCTGGTATAACCGGTAAATTATTGTTTCCGGGAACTTTTGGCAATGGTGGAATTCAATCACTTCAAGGGAATATCAATACTATTGAAAGGATTACTTACTTAAGTAATGCAACTGCTACTATCAATTTTGCATATTCCGGAATTTTGGCGGAAGACTTTAATAATTCTTCTAATTATACCAAAAGCATGTTTGGAGGTTTTAACGGATTCGGAATAGATTTAGGGGTAACCTATAGCTATAAAAAAGATGATATAACTTACTTAAAAGCTGGGGCATCTGTAAGAAATATTGGTACGATGACATTTAAAAACGATAACAACTCTAATAGGAAATGGTTATTTAATTCCAACAACAGTGGAGATCCAAACGGATTAAATCTAAATCAGTTTTCTGGAGTTAGTAGCTTAGAAGAATTGGAGCAATTGTTAATCAATTCAGGAACATTAACCCCACAATCTAACACCAATGAAGTAAAAGTTAGTTTACCAACTATATTGAATGCATATGTTCAATGGGATATAACCAAAAACTTTTTATTAGATGCTTATTTACAACAAAGTTTACACAATCAAGAGGATAATTTACAAATTGCTAACCAAAATACTTATGCTATAATTCCTCGTTTAAAATTTGGGACATTTGAAGTATCTTCTCCTTTGGCCATCAATCAAGACAGTAATTTTACAAATGGGATAGGTTTGCGATTGGGTGGATTTTATTTAGGTTCTAATAGTATCATTACCACATTAATGAACAATAGTAAAGTAGGTGATGTTTACTTTGGTTTACAATTTGGATTTTAATAAAAAAGTATGAGTTCACTAAAAAATACGATTTCTTATTCTGAGAGAATTCGGTTGCTTAAAAAGCTAAAACAAGAAATTAAAAATCAAGAAGAAGACATTTACAAAGCTTTGTTCTTAGATTTTAAAAAACCACCTATGGAAACCTTTTTAACGGAAATTCATGTGGTTTTAAAAGATATTGATCTTTACCTTAAAAATACCAAAAAATGGACCAAACCAAAAATGGTTTGGCCAAGTATATTTAATTTCCCGTCAAAAGAATACATTTTATACCAACCTTATGGAAAAGTTTTGGTAATTTCACCTTGGAATTACCCATTTCAATTGGCTATGTGCCCTTTAATTGCTGCCATTGCTGCTGGAAATACCGTCGTTTTAAAACCATCAGAAATTAGCTACCATACCGGACAAATTATAACCAAAATATTACAAAATGTTTTTGAAGTACACCAAGTATCTGTCGTACATGGTGGAGCTGAAATAACTCAACAATTGATTAAAGATAAATTTGATTACATCTTTTTTACTGGCAGCGTTGCTGTTGGTAAAATTATTGCCAAAGCAGCAGCAGAAAATCTTACTCCAACTACTCTTGAATTGGGAGGTAAATCTCCATGTGTTGTAATGGGAGATGCCAACATTGCATTAGCAGCGAAAAAAATAGTTTGGGGGAAGTTTTTAAATGCAGGACAAACTTGCATTGCTCCTGATTATGTTTTGGTACATACCAAAGAAAAATTCAATTTAATTCAAGCAATTAAAAAAGAAATTGTTTCCACTTTTGGAGAAAATCCGATAGAAAGTCCGGACTTAGCAAGAATAATCAATGCCAACCATTGGGATAGATTGATGCGATTGTTATCGAATCAAGAATTGATTTCTTTTGATCAACCCAATTCTTTAGAAAAATACTTTCCTCCTACTTTGGTTTTAGAACCGAGTTTACAAAGTGAAATAATGCAGGAAGAAATTTTTGGTCCCATATTGCCTATCATCAGTTTTTCTAATGAAGAAGAAATTGATAAAATCATATCTACTTTTGAAAAACCTTTGGCTTTTTATGTGTTTACAGAAAACGGTACATTGGGAAAATCTTTCTTAGAAAAATTCTCCTTTGGAGGGGGGTGTATCAACGATTGTATTATGCATTATACCAATCATCGTTTGCCATTTGGTGGTATTGGAGAAAGTGGTATTGGTGATTTTCACGGAATATTTGTCATTGACACTTTTTCTCATAAAAAAGCTGTTGTACAAAG
>CAZAHJ010000032.1:0-22113 GCA_964485115.1 uncultured Flavobacterium sp. | reverse complement strand
CTCCCGACCTCAGGGTTATGAATCCTGCGCTCTAACCAACTGAGCTACCTCGCCAGGACACAATTCTTAAATGCGAGTGCAAAGATAACAATAAAACACAACCATACAAATGAGAAGGTAAAAATAAATTTAGTAAAATATTTTTTTTATAAACTATTTAATTGATATATTTCGAAAAAATAAACCTATGTCTCAAAAAGTACGAATCGAATTGGAAATTCCAATCCATTCTTCCCCCATGCTTCTGTATCAATATATTTCAACTCCCTCTGGACTTGCAGAATGGTTTGCTGATAATGTAAATTCAAGAGGGGAAATTTTTAATTTCTTTTGGGATGACGAATCACAAAAAGCAAAGTTAGTTTCAAAAAAAACTGGTGAAAGAGTTAAGTTTAAATGGTTAGATGAAAATGATAAAGAGACGGATTATTTCTTTGAGTTAAAAATTTTAGAAGATGAAATCACCAAAGATGTATCTATATTGGTAGTTGATTTTTCAGAAGAAGATGAAATAGAAGAAACAAAACAATTATGGACAAATCAAATTAACGATTTAAAACACACCATAGGATCCTTTTAACATGATAAACTATAACGGAAAATTAGTTACCCCCCTAGATAAATTTAGTTTAAATAGGGGTTTTTATTATGCAGATGCAGTATTTGAAACCATTAAAATTAGTAATGGTAAAATTGCTTTTTTAGAAGACCACTATTTTCGTTTAATGGCATCTATGCGAATTTTAAGGATGTCTATTCCAAATTATTTTACCATAGAATGGTTGGCTGAAGAGATATTCAAAACAACACAAGAAGCCAATGCAAGAGTTAAAATAGTAGTATTTCGTGATGCATCTGGTTACTATACTCCTTCAACTAATCAAGTTTCTTTTGTTATAGAAGCTATCTCTTTATTAAACGATAAATATTCTTTTTCTGATTCTTCAACTTACGAAGTAGAATTGTTTAAAGACTATTATATAACTGCTAATTTACTTAGCACCATAAAAAGCACTAACAAGCAAGTACAAGTTTTGGCAGCTGTTTTTGCTAAAGAGAATGATTACCAAAATTGTTTTCTTTTAAATGAACATAAAAATATTGCAGAAGCTATTAATGGCAATATATTTATGTCAAAAAATAAGGAGTTAGTAACTCCTCCACTATCTGATGGCGCTTTAAATGGTATCATTAGGAAGCAACTCCTGCAAAAAAAAGAGATTAATGGCGTAAAAATAATAGAGAAAAGCATCTCAACATTTGATTTACAATTAGCAGATGAGGTGTTTATTACCAATACCATTCAAGGAGTTATATCGGTAAACAAATATCGAAAAAAAGAGTTTATCACCCAATTGGCACCTATAGTAGTGGATTACTTGAATACTTTAATTTAAATTGGGATCGGAGGGTGCATTAGACCATAATAAGTATGCTCCACCCAATTCTTTCATTTTCTTTTTCCAAAAACCAGAGGTTACTTTTTCAAAGATATTCTGGCGATATTTATTTTCACAAACCAACCAAGTATTTGCTTCTAGTTCATCCAATATTTGGCTGGCATCCCAACCGGAGTATCCTAAAAAAAATCGTATTCTTTCTTTTGGAATCATGGAACGTTGTAATAAATTTTTTGTAATTTCAAAATCTCCGCCCCAATAAATGCCATCGGTAATTTCAATACTATCTGGAATCAACTCCGGAATTGTATGTATAAAATATAAATTGTCTTGTTCTACCGGACCACCATTGTATATGGTATGAAATGCATTGATTTCTGGTATCAAATCATTTAAAGTATAAGATAATGGCTTGTTCAACATAAATCCAACCGAACCTGCAGTACTGTGCTCTACTAACAAAATTACAGAACGATGAAACGACATATCTCCAATAATACTTGGCTCTGCAACCAACAAAATTCCTTTTTTTAATTTAACAGAATTCATATTTACTTTTTATATTATGGTAAGTAAATTACCAAAAACAAAATAAACAAAAAAAGCTCCAAAAGGAGCTTTTTAACATTTCAAGTACTTAAAATTAGTTTACAGAACCTTCTAATTCAGCACCAGCTTTAAACTTTACTACGTTTTTAGCAGCAATTTTAATAGTTTTTCCAGTTTGTGGATTTCTACCATCTCTTGCAGCTCTTTTAGAAACTGACCAAGATCCGAAACCTACTAAAGAAACTCTTCCTCCTTTTTTAAGAGTAGCTCCTACGTTGTTTAAAAATGACTCTAAAGCCAATTTAGCTGCTGCTTTTGAAATTCCAGCGTCTGCTGCAATAGCATCGATTAATTCTGATTTGTTCATAGTTAAAATATTTATGAGTTGGTTAAACAAATATATTAACAAATTTAGCAGTTAATCATTACCACGCAAGTAAATACAAGGGTTTTTACAAAAATTGTTGATAAATAAGAAGAATTGTTAATATAAAATTTACACAAAGAGATATTTTTACCTAAAAACTAAATAAAACTCCCGTGTTTACTTCCTTTCCAACCATTCAACAAATCTTTTACCTGCATTCGTTTTTTACCAGGTAATTGTAATTCAACCATTTCAATAACTTCATCTTTGGCACCTACCAACCATTTTTTATTTTTAATTAAAAATGCTCCAGGAGTTAAGTTGTTTTTCTCATCAGAAATTTTTACTTCGTAAACTTTTACTATCATTTCTGATTCATGTTCTATCAAATTTGTCCATGCAGCAGGAAAAGGATTCAATCCACGAACTAAATTTTTTATTTGAATTGCTGATACATTCCAATCAATTTTGGTATTTTCCTTAGTTAGCTTTGGTGCAGGGAGCAAATCATCACTTTCTTGTTGTAAAAAAGTGGTAACGTTTCCAGATTGTAAAAGATGTAATGTATCATCCACAACTGTGCAACCCAATTCCATCAATTTTTGGTATAAAGTACTCAGGTTGTCTTCTTTTAAAATTGAGATTTCTTTTTGTAAAATAACCGCACCGGTATCAATTTTATCATCTACAAAAAAAGTAGAAACTCCGGTAGTTGTTAATCCGTAAATCAAAGCCCACTGGATGGGAGCTGCACCTCTTAATTGTGGCAATAAGGAACCATGTAAATTAAATGTGCCAAGTTTTGGCATTTTCCACACGATTTCTGGTAGCATTCGGAAAGCTACTACTACAAAAACGTCGGCTTGCAAGGATTCTAAAGCAATTAAAAAATCAGGATCCTTTAATTTGTTGGGTTGTAAGACTGGAATTTGATGTGCTTCTGCTAACTTTTTTACCGGACTACTTTGCAGTTGCAACCCTCTTCCCGCAGGTTTGTCAGGAATAGTTACCACACCTACCACATTCCACTTTTTTTCGATAATATATTTCAAAATACCCTCTGCAAATTCAGGGGTTCCCATAAAAACGATTCTCATGCTTTGTTGATTTGTAGTTGATTGACAGCATTATAAGCCAACAGATTTTCTTCTATTAATTCTTCTAAAATTTCTAAAAGGATATGTTGTTCTATAGTCATAGCCAATTGGAGTTCTTTGGAACTCATTGGTTTTTGTTGAATAAATTGAATGATGTTCTTTTTTATTTCTTCTTTGTTTATAGGTTTGCTATTTTGTGAAGCAAGACAATGCGAACACTTTTCGCATTTTTGCTCCATAGGCTGGTCAAAATAATGCAACATATATTGGGGAATACAAGTCTTGGTTTGCAATACCAATTGCTCCATTGCTTTCCATTGGTCTAGTTTTTTTTGGTTTTGCTGTTGTAAATATTTTGCAGTTCTAGCAATGGTATAATCATCCTCGCGAACTTCTAGAAAAGTAATTAATATATCAGCCTTTTGGTATTCGTAAAAAATTAACCCAACTGCATACAAATTTTGTAGTTTTTGAGCGATAATATCAGTAGAAGTTTGTACTAATTTTGCCAAATACTCTCTACTGATTTCACAAACTTGGTCAAAAATTCCGGGATATGTTCGCATCATCATTAAAAGCAACTCTTTGTCGGTTGAATTTTGGTGTAAATACTCCAAAATCTGACTTTGAGGCAATACTATCTGAGCCTTTTCATGGTGCATGGCTTGCCATTGAATTTGTACAATTCCCTGACGTTCTATAAACTGTAACGCAGAAGTTATGGTAGAAATTTTCCAAGCGTGTTTTTCCGCAAATGATTGCATTTCTAATGCATAGGTTTGACCGATTCCTTCCCCGTAAGCAATTTGCAAGTGACTACACAACTGACGGTACACTTTTTGCAAAAACTCTTTCGGAATTATTTGTTGTTTTACCAATTGTTCTTGATGATGCAAATCCTGCTCACTAAACAGCAAAAAACAAGAACTTTCTTTGCCGTCTCTTCCTGCCCTTCCAGATTCTTGGTAATAATTTTCTACATTTTCGGATGGTTGTACATGAATTACCATTCGTACATCAGATTTGTCAATTCCCATTCCAAAGGCATTGGTAGCTACCATTACTCTTGTTTCATTTTGCAACCACATTTCCATATTACTCGACTTCTCTTCTAACAACATCCCTCCGTGAAAATAAGTAGCTTTTATATGATGCAAATTCAAGTAAGTAGCAATATCGTTCGTTGCCTTTCTAGTTCTCACGTAAACAATAGCACAACCAGTATTTTGAGTAAGTAATCTTCTTAGTTCAAAATATTTATCAGAGGTTTCCAAAAAATGGTATTGCAAGTTTGGTCGGTAAAATTCCGATTCCAAAATCACTGCCTCTTTCATTGCCAATTGCTCCTGAATGTCTTTTTGCACCAGCTTAGTTGCGGTAGCAGTTAATGCCATTACAGGAATTTTTGGGAATAGAGTCCTTAACTCCTTGATTTTTAAAAATGAAGGCCGGAAATCGTGCCCCCATTGCGACACACAATGGGCTTCATCTACAATAATAGAACTGATAGGTAAGTTGGAAAGTTTCTCAACAAACCAGGCATTTAGCAATCTCTCCGGAGCCAAATATAAAAACTGATAATTGCCAAACTGTAAATTATCAAATAATCGAATCAAATCTTCTTCAGAATAATAACCCGAGAGTTTCATGGCTTTGATTCCTTTATTTTGCAAAGCATCCACCTGATCTTTCATCAAAGCAACAAGTGGAGAAATCACCACACCTATTCCGTCTTGAGCTAAAATCGGAATTTGATAACATATAGACTTACCACCACCGGTAGGCATTAAAACCAAAGTGTCTTTTCCAAGCAAAAAATTGGAAATAGCATCTTTTTGCACTCCTCTAAACGAAGGCAATCCCCAATATTGCTGTAAAAGTTGCTCTGGTGTGGACATGCTACAATCTTTCTAAAACATAAGAAACTCTTTCGTGAATGGTTCCCGGTGGCACCACATGTAATTGGTATCCATATTTTTCGTAGGTAGCTTTTAAATGTTGATCTATCAACTCAGCTTGTGCAAAAGTTTCGTATCGTTGGGCATCATTTTCGTAAATAGCTTCCCAAGGTGGGAGCAAAAAAACAGCATCATATACATGATTTTGTGAAGCTTTGATAAATTTTTCAGGAACTTCTTGTTCCGTAAAATGCAAATAAGCTTCAATATCCGGAATGCCTCTGTCTAAAAAAACTATGCCCGAAAATTCTTTTGCTTCATAATATTGTTGCATTCTTCCTTCTAACAATTTTTCACTGAACAAGTATGGGTCATGTAAAAACATTTGCTCAATGCCTTGTAATTGAGCTTGTTCTGTTACATGCCTGGAAATTTCCGGAAAACAATAATATCCTAAATGTTTCAATTGGTTTACCAAAGTGGTTTTTCCAGAGCTTGGTGCTCCTGTGATAACAATCTTTTTTAATTTACTCATATCCTTTGTAAAGTATACAAAAATACCAAGAATTTGAAGAAAATACACTATAGCCTTTTGGAAGCCTTTAAAAATTCATCTAAACAAAATTTACTTTATATTTGTGCCATATTGAAATGAATTATGAATGCAGAAAAAGAAGCATTTTATAAACGCTTAAAAGAAGAACTTGCCAACACTTCTCTATGGCCAACCTTGTATTTATACAAATTTATTGTGCCAACTGATCAAGAAAAAATTGAAACAATTCACCAAGCATTCAACAACTTGGGGGCTGTTATCATAACAAAAAAGTCTTCCAACGGCAATTTTACAAGTGTTTCTATTCAGGTAACCATGCAAAATCCTGACCATGTGATAGAAAAATACCAAGAGCTTTCTACTATAGAAGGCATCATATCGTTATAAAAATATGACTGAACCAATCGCTACCACCCATTTACATTTGGAATACAACTCTGAGAGAGAACATTTGCGAATTCCGGAATATGGCAGACATTTACAAAAGTTAATTGATTTGGCTTGCGAAATTCCTACCAAAGAAGAACGTAACAAAGCTGCCAAACACATTATTAATGTGATGGGGACTTTGAATCCGCATTTGCGTGATGTTCCTGACTTTCAACACAAATTATGGGACCAGATATTTATTATGTCTGATTTTAAATTAAATGTAGATTCTCCTTATCCAATTCCAACCAAAGAACTATTGCACTTAAAACCAGACCCTTTGCCATACCCCCAAAAAAATCCGAAATACCGATTTTACGGCAACCACATCAAATCGATGATTGATGTAGCAAATAGCTGGGAAGCAGGGGAATTAAAAGATATTTTGATTAAAGTGATTGCCAATCACATGAAAAAATCTTACTTAAGTTGGAACAAAGATGTGGTAGAAGATCAAGTAATTTTTGATCATTTGTTAGAATTATCTAGAGGTAAAATTAACTTACACACTACCCAACAAGAGTTGTCAACCACAAGTGCTTTATTGCGTACCAATAAAAAGGTTTCTAATAAAACTTTTAATGGAAACAATCAACAAAATAATCAAGTGAAAAATAATCGTCCGAATTTTAAAAACAAAAACAAGAATTTTCACAAAAAAAACAAACCAAATCAAAATAACCAATAGACGAATTCATTCATGGGAACTTTTAAAATAGAAGGCGGTCATGCCTTAAAAGGAGAAATTACCCCACAAGGTGCTAAGAACGAGTGTTTACAAATACTTTGTGCCGTTTTACTTACGGACCAAAAAGTTACAATTCACAACATTCCTGATATTATTGATGTAAATAAATTGATAACCCTGTTAGGAAATTTAGGAGTTAAAATTCAGAAAATTGCTTCAGGTTCATACACTTTTCAGGCTGATGAAGTAAATATAGAATATTTAGAAACAGAACAATATAAAAAAGAAGGTGGAGCATTAAGAGGCTCTATTATGATTGTTGGTCCTTTATTAGCTCGTTTTGGAAAAGGATACATTCCTAAACCTGGAGGAGATAAAATTGGTAGGAGAAGATTAGACACCCACTTTGAAGGTTTTATTCAATTAGGTGCTAACTTTAGATACAACCGAGAAGATCATTTTTATGGTGTAGAAGCAACCAAATTAAAAGGCACTTACATGTTGTTGGATGAAGCTTCTGTGACCGGAACCGCTAATATAGTAATGGCAGCAGTTTTGGCAGAAGGCAAAACTACCATTTACAACGCTGCATGCGAACCTTATTTGCAACAGTTGTGTAAGATGTTGAATAGCATGGGAGCCAAAATCACCGGTGTTGGTTCTAATTTATTGCACATTGAAGGAGTGGAGAAATTAGAAGGATGTGTGCATCGTATTTTGCCAGATATGATTGAGATTGGTAGCTGGATTGGATTGGCTGCCATGACCCGCTCTGAATTGACGATTAAAAATGTGAGTTGGGAAAACTTAGGTGTGATTCCGAATGTGTTTAGAAAATTGGGAATTACTATTGAAAAAAAGGGAGACGATATGTTCATTCCTGCTCATAAAGATGGCTACGAAGTAAAAACTGATATTGATGGTTCGATTTTAACCATTGCAGATGCTCCATGGCCAGGCTTTACTCCAGATTTATTGAGCATTGTTTTGGTAGTTGCTACCCAAGCCAAAGGAGATGTATTGATTCACCAAAAAATGTTTGAAAGCAGGTTATTTTTTGTGGATAAATTGATTGATATGGGAGCTAAAATTATTTTATGCGACCCACATAGGGCTACGGTAATTGGTCATAACTTTCAGTCGCAATTGAAAGCAACTACCATGAGTTCACCTGACATTCGTGCGGGTATTTCGTTATTGATTGCTGCTTTATCTGCCAAAGGAACGAGCACTATCCAAAATATCGAACAAATTGACCGTGGTTACGAACGTATTGATGAGAGATTAAGAGCAATTGGTGCGAAGATTTTACGTGCTTAATTTCAAATAAGTTAAATTTTAAAAAGGTCATAAGTTGAAATATACATCATATGACCTCTTTTTTTTTAGGCTTTATTTTTAAAATCAATCAAAAAATAGCAAATTAATCTTTAAGACTATATAAAATTTGTTGAAAATCAACTTTAAATTGATCTTTCTTTTCAGCTGATGACCAAGAAATTACTTTATAAAACGCTTTCTCTGTTTCAACTACTCCTACTAGATAAAATATTTCTAATTCGGCATCTTGATCATAATAAAAAACATCACTTTCAATAAAACTAGTTTTACCTTGAGTTGAAAATTTAGGGGTTGAAACTTTTTTGCTCTTCTCACCAAACAAAAAATCATTCATGAATTCCTCATAAAATTCTGAAATTGAAGAAAAATTCATTTCAACTAAATTTAATTCCTCTTTAGTATCATATATCACAAATCCATACACATCTTTAATAACACTTTTATATTGAATAGATGCAGCAGAATTTAAGCCTCCAGTTTTACTCATGTAATTAGGCAAACTGAGTTGATAAGTGTGTCCTCCTTCATAAGCTTTCATAGAAGTTTGAGCATCAATTGTTTGAAAAATCAACACAAGTACAATAAAAAGAAAATGTTTTTTCATTTATAATTTGATTTTTATTTACTTTTTTTTTTAACGCTTATTTTTTAATTTTTTGATGAGACCTAATTCTTAAAAATAATTTTCTAATAAAACTTAATATAAGTAGTAAAGATTAAAGCAAATTCTGGTCTATTATTTTAAATCAATTTAATTTTAACATTAAATTATTTATAAAAGGACAAAATAGCTTGTATTACTTTTTTTACATGTGTATGAGTTAACATTGGGCACATTGGCAAACTTAATATTTTATTAGACATGGTTTCTGCATTAGGACAAATGTTAATTGGCAAATTTTGAAATGCCTCGTGTTGGGAATTAGCTTTCGGATAATGTATCATGGTTTGAATACCCTGTTTTTGTAAATGTTTTTGCAAATCATTTCTTTTTTCGGAAGTTATTACAAATAAATGATATACATGTGAACCATCAGAAACAATATCTGGTAAATCAATCGGAGCGTCTTGCAATCCTTCATGGTACCATAAAGCCACTTGTATTCGATTTTTATTGAATGTGTCTAAATCGCTTAATTTATGCAACATAAATCCAGCTTGTAAAGTATCTAATCGATAATTAAAACCAATTTTTGTATGTTGGTATTTTTCCGGACTTCCGTAATTGGATAGCGTTCGAACCATTTTTGCCAAATCTTCGTCGTTTGTAGTAACTGCACCACCATCTCCCAATGCCCCTAAGTTTTTAGATGGATAAAAACTAAAACCTGCAGCAATTCCCCAACTACCGGCTTTTTTACTTTGGATAGAAGCCCCATGTGCTTGGGCAGCATCTTCCACAACTAATAAATGTGATGCTTCTGCCAAAGCCAAAACATCTGTCATTGGAACCATTTGTCCGTATAAATGCACTACTAAAATTGCTTTGACTTTAGGAGTCACTTTTTTTTCAAAGTCAACAGCGAATGTATTGTAAGAATGCACATTAACATCCACCAAAACAGGTTTTAATCCTGCATGTACAATGGATAACACCGAAGCAATGTATGTATGAGCTGGTACCAAAACTTGGTCACCCTCTTTTAGTTTTCCTAACTGTATCAACGATTTCCAAATCAAAGTTAACGCATCCAATCCATTAGAAACTCCAATAGCGTATTTTGTACCAATATATTGGGCAAATTGATTTTCGAATTGGATAACCGAATCTCCTAAAATCCATTGCGAACTATTTAATTCGTTTTGCAAAACTTGTTGAAAAGCATCTTGATACTTGGCATTGATACTTTTCAAATTTAAAAAAGGGATTATATCCATACTTCTTGAATTAATGGATAATTTTTTATTTCAATTTCATAAATATCTTGTCGAATTGGTTTGGCTCCAAAACCTTGCTTCCAGTAAAACAACCCTTCATTAATTTTCGTGCCTTTTAGTTCGTGAGAGATACCAAAGTCAAAATACTTTTTGTGCGAAAAAAACGTGGTTAACAACTCATGGTGTAAAAAATCCAAACTACCTAATAAATTTTTAGCTTTGTTAGATGCAATATACTGGGAATGAACCACATTAGACGAAATAAATAAAATGGTTCCTGCAACCATTTGTTGCTCCTGAAAAACTCCATATAATTGAATGTTATTTGGAAATTTTTGGTGTAATATGAGCATTTCTTCTAAAGAGTGTACCGGTTTTTGTTGGTGTTTATCCTGCAAATTTGGCAACAATAACTGGTGGTAAAAGTATTCCCACTGATTGCTTAATTGTACATACAATTGGTTTTGTATCCCTCTTTTTACTCCAGCTTTTCTGTCGGTAGTTAATTGTATGTCACATTGCAAATCTACTACTTGACACAAATGACGTTCTTGTAATCTAGCTTGAGTAATAAAGGTAAGGTAAGAAAATTCATCTCTCGGTGATGTCCCGTAAAAACTAGGAATCTCTTTCCAAAATAATTTTTCAAAACCTTGTTGGTATAAAAATTCTAATACCAAATAAAAATACTTCATCCATTGCAAACTAGTGCACTTTTCTGGCACCACCATTCCCCCGTAAGTCAAACCAAAATGAGAATAAATGTTAATCCCTTTTACATGGGCAGGCAATAAGGCAACCAACTTTCCTAAATTATTTTCCACCACCACCGAAGCATCTATAAATAAATGTTGGTGGTACGTCATAAAATCTCGAAAAAACAAAAAACTTGGTTGACTTGCATGGGCTACCAAATGGTTCCATGATTCAGTATCTTCTGGTTTAAAAAATCTTACTTTAAACAATTCCAAGGGTTAAAAAAATAATTTGTACATTTCGAAGTCAAATTGTATTCAGGTATGACCTTCTTCACAAAACGAAGATACCATTTTTTTGTTATCCTTTTAGGATGCTTCTGTTCGAAAATTACTTTTTCGCAAGAAGTCTCCTTATACCAACAATGGAATGGCAGGGTTGGTTTCACGATGATAGGCAATACCTTGAACCCATTGGAAAACTCCTTCCAAACCCAACCTGACATTTTAAGTAGCAGTAGTGCTTTGTTGCAATTAAATGAAAATCAAACTATTTTAAATGCCTATTTGTATTGGTCTGGTAGTGGGACTGGTGATTTTGAAGTCACCTTAAACGGACAAACTATTTCAGCATCACGTACCTTTTCGCATGAAAGAGTTTTTCCCAATGGCAATTTTTATTATTTTTCTGGATTTGCAGATATCACCAATTTGATCCAAAGCACTGGAAATGGTGCCTATGTGATTGCTGATTTAGATGTTTCCGCACATTTGCCTTTGCATTTTACCCGTAGAACCAATTATGCAGGTTGGGCAATTGTAATTGTGTATGAAGACCCTATACTTCCTCTCAACCAAATCAACTTATATGACGGATTGCAAGGAGTTCCAAGCAATTTGAGCATAGAACTAAGCAGTTTAAATGTATTAGACAACGAAAACTCTAAAATCGGTTTTCTAGCTTGGGAAGGCGACAGCAATATTGCCGTAAACGAAAGTTTAAAGTTTAACGGAAATGTGCTAAGCAATCCTCCTTTAAACCCAGCAACCAATGCATTTAATGGCACTAATAGCTTTACGAATAGCTCCAATTTGTACAACATGGACTTGGATGTGTACCCAATTGAAGATTTTTTGCAACCCGGAGACGAAACTGCATTGATTGAGTTAACATCTGGTCAGGATTTTATTTTGGTAAATGCAGTGCTTACCAAATTAAATAACCAATTGCCTGATGCCACCATTTTTTTACAAGCCCCTCTATTGGTTTGTGATTCCAATGAAGTTACCATTACCTACGAAGTAAGAAATTGGAATGCAACTAATTTTTTACCTGCACCAACTCCGATTAGATTTTATGCTAACGGACAGTTAATTGCCACTACCACTACATTGTTTGACATTCCGATTAACGGAACCGAAAATGGCACCATTACTATATTAATTCCGAATGACCTCCCAAATCCCATCGAATTAAAAGCTGTGGTAGATGATGCTGGAAATGGAAATGGTATCATCAATGAATTGATAGAAAACAACAACGATTTTATTATTTCATTTCAGTTAATTAGTTCTCCAATTATACCAGAGATAGCTCCTTTAAAATCATGTAATATTGGATTTGGTAAAGGAATTTTTAATCTGAATGAAGTAGCAGCATCTTTGTCTTTAACATCCACTCAAAGTGTAAATTATTATTACACAGAACAAGATGCACTAACACAACAAAACCCAATTCAAACTTGGGAGAATTTTGAAATCGTTACTCCAGCCAATATTTATTTTCGCTTAAAAGAAGATAAATGCTTTTCTGTTGGAAATGTGATATTGCAAACCAAAAACTGTCCTCCTACTGTTTATAATTATATTTCCGACAACAACGATGGCATGAACGATGTTTTTCATATCAAGGGTTTACGCGACATTTTTCTACAACACGAAATTTATTTGTACGACAGATGGGGAAGTTTGATTTGGAAAGGCAACCAAAACACTCCGGAATGGAGTGGAATTACTACAAAAGGCTATTTGCCAAGAGGTAACCAATCTCCAAAAAGAAGTACCTATTTTTACATTATATATTTAAACGACCCTGATTATCCGGAACCTTTAACCGGATATTTATTTTACCAACGACCAGAATAAAATCTTGTGATAGCTTGCTTAATAATGATGACTTACTTTTCCTAAAAAAATGTACTTTTGCAAGTATTAAAATAAAAGAACTATGGCACATATCACTTTAGGAGGAAATCCTATCAATACCATTGGTGAACTTCCGGCAGTTGGAACCAAAGCACCAAATTTCACTTTGGTTAAAGAAGATTTATCTATGATTTCTTTAGACGACTTAAAAGGAAAAAAAGTAATTTTAAATATTTTTCCAAGCATTGATACAGGGGTTTGTGCAACATCGGTGAGAACTTTTAACCAAAAGGCTTCTTCCATAACCAATACCACTGTGTTATGCGTTTCTAAAGATTTACCGTTTGCACAAAAAAGATTTTGTGGTGCAGAAGGTTTGGAACAAGTAGTAAATGCCTCTGATTTTAGAACAGGTGATTTTGGAAAAGACTATGGACTAACTATAGTAGACAGTGTTCTAGAAGGTTTACACTCAAGAGTGGTGATTGTTTTAGACGAAAATGGCACAATAAAATACACCGAACAAGTTCCAGAAATTGCCCAAGAGCCTAACTACGAAGCTTGTTTAGCTGCATTATAAATGAATTCTAATTTTACCAAAGATAATTCCCTTTTTACGGGTCGGTTAAAAAGCATTATTTTTGCTGCCAAAGGTGCTTGGAAGTTGGTTACCACCGAACATAGCGTGATGGTGCAAACTAGCATTGCTATAATCATTACTATTTTAGGGTTTTATGTTGGAATTACAAAAAATGAATGGTTGTTTCAAACCCTTGCCATCGGGTTAGTTTTGGGTGTGGAAGGTTTGAACACCGCTGTAGAAAAAATGGCAGATTTTGTACATCCTGATTTTCATCAAAAAATTGGATTTATCAAAGATATTGCTGCTGGTGCTGTGTTTTTTGCAGCAATAACTGCTTTAACTATCGGATTAATCATTTACATCCCATATTTTATTTAGTATGGCAAAAAAAGAAAAGAAAGTTACTTCAAACGAAATCGATCCAAAGTTGCCCAGTCTTAGTTTGCAATCAAAAACTACTTGGGGGATTTTTTTAATGCTACTGGCAGTGGCTCTTTTCTTGTCATACCTATCCTTTTTTATATATTGGAGAGAAGATCAAAGCACTATACATGTTCTTACAGACAGGAATTTTCAGGCTAAAAACTGGTTGGGTAAAATTGGCGCTTGGATTTCGCATATTTCTATTTATCAAGGTTTTGGTGTGAGTATGTTTTTACTCGTTCGGTTATTATTTATCACTAGCTTATCTTTAATCACCAAATGGAGTTTCAAAAAAATACAAAAAACATGGTTTTGGGATTCATATGCTATAATGGTACTATCTATAACTTTCGGATTTTTTGCTAATACCATTCCAGAACTAGGAGGAATTGTTGGCTATGAATTAAACAATTTGTTACAAGACTATATAGGCTCAAGTGGAACAAGTTTAATCATCCTTTTTTTAATAATAATTTATCTGATATATAAAGTTCAAATTCCTGCAGAAAAAATACAACAATGGTTCACTAAAAAAGAAAAGCCAGAACCTCTCGAAGTTCCTTTAGATTCTAATTATGATAATTTAATAGCAAATGAAAAAACAACAATTGAAGAAGAATCTGATGCGGTTAAAACAACTTTTGAAATCAATAAAGATTTTTTAAAGCCAACAATTACAAAGGCTTCTGAAATTTCTTGGAATTCCAAAGAAGAAGAAATAGATCCAGAAAAAATCACCAAAAAAGTTGAAAATTCAACTGAAATAATTGAATTAGAGGAGGGCTTTGTAATTGAACAAACCATTGAGGAAGAAGCTGTAGAAGAAAACCTAGCTGCAAAATTAGTAGCTGATTTTGGTGAGTTTGACCCAACCTTGGAATTGAGTAATTACAAATTTCCAACCATCGATTTATTGAAAGATTATAACAGAGTTGGTATTACAATCAACCAAGAAGAGCTAGAAGAGAATAAAAACAGAATTGTTGAAACTCTTAAAAACTATAAAATTGACATTGCTCAAATTAAAGCAACCGTTGGGCCAACAGTTACTCTATACGAAATTGTACCTGAAGCAGGTGTTAGAATTTCTAAAATCAAAAGTTTAGAGGACGATATTGCACTTTCTTTATCTGCTTTAGGTATTCGCATTATTGCACCAATCCCAGGAAGAGGAACTATTGGAATAGAGGTTCCAAACCAAAAACCAACTATGGTTCCTATGCGAACAGTAATTGCGTCTCCTAAATTTCAAGAAGCAGAAATGGAATTACCGATTGCATTAGGTAAAACAATTTCTAACGAAACTTTTGTGGTAGACTTGGCGAAAATGCCACACATGCTCATGGCTGGTGCTACCGGACAAGGAAAATCGGTTGGATTAAATGCTGTATTAACATCTTTATTATACAAAAAACACCCTGCAGAAGTTAAATTTGTTTTGGTAGATCCTAAAAAAGTAGAATTAACATTATTCAACAAAATTGAAAGGCATTACTTAGCAAAATTACCCGATACCGAAGAAGCCATCATTACGGATACCAGCAAAGTAATCAATACGTTGAATTCACTTTGTATTGAAATGGATGATCGATACTCTTTACTGAAAGATGCCATGGTCCGAAACATCAAAGAGTACAACCAAAAATTCAAAATGCGAAAATTAAATCCAAATGAAGGACATCGATTTTTGCCTTACATCGTATTAGTAGTGGATGAATTTGCAGACTTAATTATGACTGCAGGAAAAGAAGTGGAAACCCCAATTGCTCGTTTGGCCCAATTGGCAAGAGCTATCGGAATTCACTTAATTATTGCAACTCAACGTCCGTCTGTTAACGTAATTACTGGATTAATAAAAGCAAACTTTCCTGCCAGAATTGCCTTTAGAGTTTCTTCAAAAATCGACTCTCGTACTATTTTAGATACCCAAGGAGCAGATCAATTGATAGGAAAAGGGGATTTATTATATACCAATGGAAACGATATGATTCGGGTGCAATGTGCTTTTGTGGATACGCCGGAAGTAGAAAAAATAACAGAATTTATCGGTTCACAAAAAGCTTATGCCCAAGCCTACCAATTGCCAGAATATGTTGGAGAAGATGGTGGCACAGTGCTTGATATAGATATTTCTGAAAGAGATAGCATGTTTAGAGAAGCTGCAGAGGTAATTGTAACCGCACAACAAGGCTCTGCCTCATTATTACAACGTAAATTGAAGCTAGGATACAATCGTGCTGGTAGAATTATTGACCAGTTAGAAGCAGCCGGAATTGTAGGGCCATTTGAAGGAAGCAAAGCAAGAAGTGTGAACTTTCCGGATTTGAAATCGCTACATGATTTTTTAGATAATGAGCAGGGGTAGTGATTAGTGAATAGTGAATAGTGAATAGTGAAAAATAGATTTAAAATGAAAAACTTAGTACGAATTGTGGTTTTTTTAACTTCGATGGTTGCATTTTCGCAAAACATTGATAAAGCAAAAAAACTATTGGATGAAGTAACTGCCAATGCCAAGAGTCAAAAAAACATCGACATTGAATTCAAATATACTTTGCAAAATACCAAAGAAAAAATCACCCAAGAAAGCAAAGGAAAAGTCATCATGGAAGGTAACAAATACCATTTGTCTTTTATGGGAATCACCAAAATATTTAATGGAAAGCAAACCTACACTATAAGTCCGGAAGACGAAGAAGTAACCATTTCAAAAACCGATGACAACGATCCAAATGCCATTACCCCAAATAAAATATTGAATTTCTTTCAATCGGGCTACAAGTACCAATGGGATATTGAGCAAAACATCAAAGGAAGAATTATTCAATACATCAAATTAATTCCGATTAGTTCCAAAGACACCAGAAAAGAAATTTTACTAGGAATTGACACTCGCACCAAACAGATATACAATTTAATTGAGGTTGACAAAAACAATACAAGAACTACTTTAACGGTAGTTAGTTTTAAAACCAACCAATTGCTGCCAAAAAATCAGTTTACTTTTGAAAAAGAAAAATACACAAATTACTATATCAACAAAGTAGACTAATCAGGTGAAAATCCTCGACAAATATATTACTAGCAGTTTTCTTTCTACTTTTTTTTCGGTAGGAATCATCTTGTTTTTGATTTTTATTTTGCAAGGGATATGGTTGTTTATTTCTGAAATTGCAGGAAAAGACCTGGATTTGATATTCATTGTTAAATTCTTAATCTACTACTCCCCTATTGTAATCCCAATGGTTTTGCCTCTTTCTGTTTTGTTGGCAAGCATTATGACCTTTGGTACTTTTAGCGAAAACTATGAGTTTGCTGCCATGAAATCGTCTGGTATATCGTTGGCGAGAGCCATGAAACCATTGATTTTTTTGATTGTTTTAATCAGTATTGCTTCTTTTTTTACTGCAAATAACATCATTCCACAGTCACAATACGAGTTTATCAAACTTCGAAAAAACATCCTGCAAGAAAAACCATCTATGGCTATTTCAGTCGGACAATTTAGCAAAGTTGCTGATTACTATATCAAAGTTGAAAAAAAGTATGGGGAGTTTGAAAACTTATTAGATGATGTAACTATACATAAAGTTTCCCGTACCGGAAGTGGTGCACCATTAGTTATCAAATCAGAAAGTGGAGAGTTTTTAAGCAACGAAAATTCAAACTTTTTACAATTGATTTTGTATAACGGGTATTATTATGAAGATGTTATCCCAAAAAATTACAACGACAGAAATCGAATGCCCTTTGCCAAAAGTGAGTTTAAAAAATACATCATCAACTTTGATTTAAGTCCGATGAACAAAATGGATGTAAACGACTCAGAAGTGCTCACCCATCAAATGCTTAAAATTAGCGAGTTACGATATACCATTGATTCGTTAGAAACCATTCGAAACAAAGAAATTCAATCATTTACCGACAATATCCACCAAAGTTTATACGTAGCTACAACCCCTGTAGTTTTAGATACAGTAAAGAAGAGCAAAACAAAAAATGCTACAACCAACCTACTTAGTTTGTTTAAAGGCTATGAAAAATCAAGAGTATTGGAAATTGCCAAAACCAATTTGAGCAATATCATGTACAGCATTGAAAACAATAAGGTTGATCAAGAATTCAGAAGTAAGAACATTAATAGCCATTGGTTATCAGTACACGATAAATTTGTGATTGCCTATTCGTGTTTAATGATGTTTTTTATTGGGGCACCTTTAGGAGCCATTATTCGAAAAGGAGGCATTGGGTTACCCATTGTTTTTGCTTTTTCTATTTTTATCATTTTTCACTTTATCAATGTATTTGGAAAAAAAGTGGCCCAAGAAGATGGCATCACTCCATTTATAGGTGCATGGATGTCGCCATTTATATTAACCCCATTGGCATTTTACTTAACCAACAAAGCTACCAACGATTTGGGGGTGATGGATATGACTAATTTGTTTGATCCAATTACCCAAAGATTCCATCAATTGTTGCAAAAAATCAAACCTAAAAAGAAAAAAGAAAATGAGTAAGGAATTTCAATTAAATACTATTGAAGAGGCAATAGAAGATATTCGTCAAGGCAAAGTGATTATTGTAGTGGATGACGAAGATAGAGAAAATGAAGGAGATTTTTTAGCTGCTGCGGAAAAAGTAACTCCGGAAATGATCAACTTTATGGCTTTACACGGAAGAGGTTTGATATGTACCCCACTTACCGAAAAAAGATGTAACGAATTGCATTTACATTCGATGGTTTCTAACAATACCGACCCAATGGAAACCGCATTTACCGTTTCGGTTGATTTAAGAGGAAATGGGGTAACTACCGGAATATCTGCACAAGACAGAGCCAAAACCATACAAGCTTTAGTACATCCGGATACAAAACCTCATGATTTGGGTAGACCAGGTCATATTTTCCCATTAATAGCCAAAGAAGGTGGTGTTTTAAGAAGAACCGGACATACCGAAGCTGCCATAGATTTTGCACGATTAGCAGGCTTTACTCCAGCAGGAGTAATCGTTGAAATTATGAATGAAGATGGTACTATGGCAAGACTTCCAGAATTGATGGAAGTAGCTAAAAAGTTCGACTTAAAAATTGTTTCTATTGAAGACTTAGTAGCATATCGCATGCAACACGATAGCTTGATACAAAAGAAAGAAGATTTTGAAGTGCAAACTCGTTTTGGAACTTATCGACTAAGAGCTTATTTGCAAACCACCAACCAACAAGTACATATTGCATTAACCAAAGGAAGTTGGAGTTTGGGAGAAGAAGTTCCTACCAGAATCAACTCAAGTCATGTAAATAATGATATTTTAGGGATACTTACTTCAGAAGTGGATAGCAAGTTACATCAAATGTTTCAGGTAATAGAACAACATGGCAAGGGTGCCATGGTTTTTATCAATCAAGAAATTTCATCTGTGGAACTTTTGGGAAGAATCAAAGATTTGAAAAACATGCAAGCACAAGGCATATTAAAAGTACCACAAGTAAAAATGGATGTCAAAGATTTTGGTATTGGTGCACAAATTTTGCACGATTTAGACATCAATAAAATTCAATTGATATCTAATTCAGAGCAATCTAAACGAGTAGGAATGATTGGCTATGGATTGGAGATTACCAAATATTTATCTTTTTAATCAATCTCCGTTTAACGTTTCTAATTCGTCTTTTTTGAGTTGCAATTGATACGGATAATTTCCGAAAATCGCACTCATTTTAATGGTCTGATAAGGTTTTTTACTATACTTATTGGATAATGCAATCATCACTACCGTATCTTGATGCATGTGTACAAACGATGTAGTATTGCCATGCCACCATCCGTTATGGTAAGTAATTTTGGTGTTTTCATCCCATTCGTTCATTCGAAAGCCCAAACCATAGTTTCTTACACCTTTTTTTTCGTTGCTGTATCCTTTAAATTGTAAATCTTTTAAATGCTCTGGCAAAAAATCAGAATAAAAGGATAAGTGAAACTTCCATAAATCTCTTGGAGTTGCATAAATATTTTTATCGCCATACAAAGCATCATATTCATCCCATGACACCATTTGGTAGTTGCTCTTGTATGAACCTGAAACCTGTTCTTTTTGTGTAAAATAATCAAAAACAAAAGCATGTTCCATTCCTAATGGATCAAACAAAATTTTTTTCATTGCTTCTGGAAATGTTTTTTTTGTAACCTTTTCAATAACCAATGCCAATACTACATAATTGCTGTTGTTATAGGAAAATGTTCGGTTATGGCTACTTACTCTAGGTAACTTTTTTTGTATCATGTAATTTATAACATCATCATTTCGCAAAACTTTTTTTGCGTTCCATTTTTTATCTCTCTCCGCAAATTTTAAATAATTTGGAATACCGCTTCTGTGGTTTAACAAACTTTCGATGGTAGTTTCTGGGTATGGGAAATTTGGCAAGTATTGCTGTACTTTATCTTGCAACTGTAATTTTCCATTAGCAATTAACTTTAACACAGCAGTTGCTGTTAATGGTTTGCTTACCGAGGCCAAATGAACAGGTGTATTTGAATCTATTTTAGTTTTCTCTTTGTTATTGGCAATTCCTTGGTAGTGCTCTACAATGATTTGCCCGTTTTTTGCTACCAAAAAAGAGCCATTTAAGTCTGTAAAATTATCTTGATAAAAAGATTGGATCTTTGCTTCTAACTCTTTTAATTTTTTTTGTGATAAACCCGGAAGGTTCACTTTAAATGGATACAAAGCAATAGAATCCGTTGGATCACTGGAAAAAGATTTACTTTTATTTTGGTTGCTACAACTAATCGGAATAACAAATAACATCAATAGAATGAATACAAAAAAGTGACTGTACTTTAGGTTAGTCATAAAATATATTGTAAATTGAGATCTTCAAAATTAACAATATTAATTTGGAAGTTAAAAGTTGACAGAAAATTTTAGAATTTTTGTTACTAAAAAAAATATCTTAAGTGTTTATCTTTACCAAAAATCAATTTTTAGTATATGAAAAATATCCCGTGGCAAACTGCAATTGAATTTGAAGATATTACTTATAAAAAGTACAACGGTGTGGCAAGAATTGCTTTTAACCGTCCGGATGTTCGCAATGCTTTCAGACCAAAAACTACTAGTGAATTATTAGTAGCTTTTAGAGATGCCCATGAAGACACCACTATTGGTGTGGTATTGTTAAGTGCCGAAGGCCCTTCGAGCAAAGATGGTATTTGGAGTTTTTGTAGTGGAGGCGACCAAAAAGCAAGAGGATATCAAGGGTATGTTGGAGAAGATGGGTACCATAGACTAAATATTTTAGAAGTACAACGATTAATTCGTTTTATGCCCAAGGCTGTGATTGCTGTAGTTCCCGGTTGGGCTGTTGGTGGTGGACATAGTTTACATGTAGTTTGTGACTTAACCTTAGCTAGTAAAGAACATGCCATTTTTAAACAAACCGATGCTGATGTTACTAGTTTTGATGGTGGTTATGGTTCAGCTTATTTGGCCAAAATGGTTGGGCAAAAAAAGGCAAGAGAAATTTTCTTTTTAGGAAGAAATTACTCTGCACAAGAAGCTTGCGAAATGGGGATGGTGAACGCAGTAATACCGCATGACGAATTGGAGAACACTGCATACGAATGGGCTCAAGAAATTTTAGGGAAATCACCAACCTCTATCAAAATGCTCAAATTTGCTATGAACTTAACCGATGATGGCATGGTTGGGCAACAAGTTTTTGCAGGAGAAGCTACCCGATTGGCTTATATGACTGACGAAGCTATTGAAGGGAGAAATGCTTTTTTAGAAAAAAGAAAACCAAACTTTGACAAAAAATACATTCCTTAAAATATGTCAGATAGTTTTGATAATTTACCCATACCGTTAGATAGTCTTCCAAAATTTGAAGAAGTTAAGCTTACCCCAATTGCTTCCAAATATACCATCGTTGCTCATGTGCAATATGGGATCACTTATTTGGTGCTGATTGTATTAACATTATCTAATCATTTCTTTATACAGAAAGAAATTCCATACGTTTGGTGGATTGTTTTTGGTTTATTTGCTTTAGTTGCA
>CAZAHJ010000031.1:22915-23531 GCA_964485115.1 uncultured Flavobacterium sp. | reverse complement strand
CAAATTTTACCCCTCATGTAGACTGTGGTGATAACGTAATTGTTATCAATGCAGAAAAAATCAACTTAACCGGTAACAAGTTAGACGACAAAACGTACATTCGTCACACTGGCTATCCGGGAGGACAAAGAACTTTGTCTGCCAAAGTAGTGATGCAAAAAAATCCTGCAATTTTGGTAGAAAAAGCGGTAAAAGGAATGTTGCCTAAGAACAAATTAGGAGCTCAACTATTCCGTAATTTGAACGTGTATGTTGGAGCAGAGCACAAGCACGATGCACAACAGCCAAAAGTAATCAACTTAAACGACATTAAGTAATGGGAGTTATTCACAAAATTGGTAGAAGAAAAACTGCAGTTGCTCGTGTATATGTTACTCCAGGTAACGGTACCATCACTGTAAACAAAAGAGAATTTGCTAACTACTTCCCTACTGCTACGTTACAGTACAAAGTATTACAACCATTAAGCATGACCAATAACGTAGAGTCTTTCGACGTTAAGGTGAATGTATATGGTGGTGGTGCTACCGGACAAGCCGAAGCAGTACGTATGGCTTTATCAAGAGCAATGTGCGAAGTAGAAGCTGAAAACAGATGGTGCCCGAGGTGTAGAAGA